>JAZSBY010000066.1:0-27865 GCA_045602655.1 Candidatus Fimenecus sp.
TGCGTCAACAATACTCTTATCAACAACAGTTGAAACCCAACCTGATGTACCCTGATAAACATGAGTATCACCAAAGCCTGTTGCACCTGCACCGACACCGATAAGTGTAGCATCACCGCCACCGCCGAAAACAGCAATTCCCGGTACAAGACCTAACTGTTCAGCCTGTTCAGGGCGAAGTGTACCGATTTTTTCTGTACAGTCAACAATCTTTGCAAGGTGGTCTGTATTAACACCAAGAAGCTTACAGATTGTAGGGCTCCAGCACTTTTTGTTGATGTCATATATCAAAGCACCGAAAGCAGAGTCCTTTGTCATTACAAATTCGCCTGTCATACGGCAGATAAGATATTCCTTAACATCAAGCCACTTATGTACTCTCTTGAAGTTTTCAGGCTCGTGAGCCTCTGTCCACTTATATTTCCAAACAGGGTCCTTAACACTTGCTGCAACTGCACCTGTAATTGCAAGTGACGGAAGAAGTTTAAGTATGTTAGCACCTGCAATCTGTGGCCCGTAAGCAATACCTTTTTTAAGTTCTTCAGTCGCTCTCTGGTCCATATAACTGAATGCACGGCGAACGTGATTACCATCTTTATCAACAAGTACCAAGCCTTGCATCTGTGAGCAGAAGGAAATACCATAAATTTCTTTAGGGTCAATGCCTGATTCTGCAATAACCTTTTTAGATGTTGAGCACATTGCACTCCACCATTCGTCAGGGTCCTGCTCAGCACCACCATTAGGCATAATATAAAGTTTATAACCCTCACTTGCCGCTGAAATAAGTTCAATTGTCTTACCTATTTTAAACAAACAAGTTTTAACACCGGTTGTACCAATGTCAAAGGCAAGAGCATAAATTTCTTTTTCCATTTTCTCTTTCTCCTTCAACTTAATAGTTGTATATAAATAATATTATCATAAACAATGATTTTTGTACAGTATTTTTTATTCCGCTTTCATCAACTTCATTTCTTTTTTGAACACGAAGAAGAACACAATTGATGCTGTGATAATTGAAATCGCATCCGAGACAGGCTCTGCAAGGAATACCGCAAAGACTTTATTTTCAAAGAAATTAGGTAGAATATAAATAAGCGGAACAAGTAATATTACTTTACGAAGACAAGCAATAAACAAAGATGCTTTTGCTTTGCCAAGTGCTATAAAAGTCTGTTGAATTGCCATTTGAATTCCGAAAAAGGTCATAGCACATCCATAAAGGCGAATTGTCCAAGTGGCAGTATCCACCAGAGCAGGATTATCATTGAAAATTCCGATGAAGAATTGTGGGAACAATTCAATCATCGCACCAAAGACAAAAACATAAGTGAAACAGATAATTAGAAACGCCTTAAAAGCCTGCTTAACTCTGTCTGCATTTTTTGCACCATAGTTATAACTGATAATCGGCTGTGCCCCCTGACCTATTCCTTGTGCAGGCACCCAGGCCATCTGGAAAACCGTTGTGCAGATAGTCATAGCACCAACTGCAATATCTCCACCGTATTTCTGCAACGAGGAGTTAAAGGAGATGTTTATAACTGCTTCCGTGGCATTCATAATAAATGGTGAAACACCCAGTGCAAATACAGGAAGAAGAATTTTTGCTTTCGGTAATAAATTCTCCTTTTTGATTTTAAGTTTTGTTTGCTTTCCTAAAAGAAAAACAAGCACCCATATTGCTGAAACCGCCTGTGAAATGACTGTGGCAAGTGCAGCACCACTTACACCCATTTTAAAGCCAAAAATAAGGATTGGGTCCAGAATAATATTGCAGACGGCACCTATTAACACCGTTGCCATACTGATTTTTGTAAAACCCTGAGTTGTGATAAACATATTAAGTCCTAAACTCAGCATAACAAAAACTGAGCCTAAAACATAAATACGCATATAAGGAAGTGCATACACAATTGTTTCTTCACTTGCACCGAAAAACATTAAAAGCTTTTCGCCAAAACCTAAAAATACAACGGTTAAAATCACTGCAAAGAAAATAAGCAAGGCAAAGCAATTACCAAGGATTTTCTCTGCTTTTTTAATATCCCCTTTGCCCATTTCAATTGCAGCACGAGGTGCACCGCCTTGTGCCACAAGCATTGTGAATGCAGAAATGAGTGTGATTACAGGCACACAGAGTCCGACTCCTGTAAGAGCCGATGTTCCTACATCTGCCATGTGACCTATGTAAATTCTGTCAACAACATTGTAAAGAAGATTTACAATTTGTGCAAGAATTGCGGGAATACTCAATTTTATGATTAAACCCCAAACCGGAGCCGTTGCCATCTGTTGAGATATATCTTGTTTTTTGTTCATTATATTCACCTGATTAAATGCTCATACTTTTTAAGATATTCTGCAATTTCAGTTTCATTTACATACTCCGTCAAACAACCTGTACCCGTAACACATTTACCACCTGTTATATTGCCCGCCAGAATACATTTTCTGAAATTAAAATCATTGTATAGTCCGTAGATAAAACCTGCAAGAAACGCATCCCCTGCACCTGTTGCATCAATGCACCTGAATTCATCAATATTATCTATCACAAAATTGTCTCCGTCGAAACCTGCACAGCCATGTTTACCAAGTTTTACAATTGGTTTTTCAAAGTATTCACCCAAAATTTTAAGTGCCTCTTTGTAATCCTTTGTGCCTGTCAGTTTTTCGGTTTCGTCTATATTGGGTGTGTAATAGTCTGCGATTTCAATTAAGTCCTTATGCTTTTTAAAGGACATATCGTCACTATAACCCGTATCAAGAACCAAAATTGTACCTTCTTTTTTCAGTTGCTTGTAAACAGGAATAAGTTTTTCCTGCATAGCAACAACTTTCGCACCTTTAAGGGAATTATATATTTTTTCAAGCATTTCATCGGAATAAGTTTCCGTGCCACCGTATGACACAAAAGTTCTGTCTTTTTCGGTGATAATTGCAGAGGTAACATTCAGCGGAAAGTTTTTGCTTTCAAAAACTTCGTAATTTGTACCACTTTTTTCGAGTTCACCTTTTGCAAAGCTTGAAAACATATCTTCACCTAAAAAAGTGCCGATTTTAGAAGACACACCAAGTCTTGAACAGTTTATCATTGTTGCAGGCAAACCACCACCAAGGCAAACTTTAAAATCCTTTGAGTAAATTTCTTCACCCTCATTTGGAATTCTTGGCATACCTGAATAAAGCAAATCCACATTCAATTTCCCGAAAGCAGCAACAAAACTCATTTCCATTCTCCTGTATATTCCCTGTTAAGTTCAATGTATTCATCAACAAGCTTTTCGGCAAGCGAATATGAACCAACCAAAGGATGAAGATATAAACAATCAACAGCACTTTCTCTGTCACAATTTATAATTGCCTTTGATGCAAGTCGTTCATAAGCCTTGACCCTTGTGATAATTTCTCGATTTTCAAACGGTACCTCGCCAATTCTTATCGGTGTTACTTTTCCGTCAACAATTTCGCAGGAAATCTCAACAGTATCGCTCTCGTCAAGGAAGTCCAAAGCCTTATTATCATTCGGAACACAAGCAATCATCCTTGTTTTTTCTGTTGAATTTTTAGCATCGATAATTCCAAGGGCTACACCTGCATAGCCACCATCATCAGGAGCATACATATCAAAATGCCAAGTGGAATTTCTTTTTTCTCCCGTTTCACTTGCCATATATGAACTCTCACGAAGACCATAGTAATAATCAAAGATTTCCAAGGCTTTTTCAAAGTTATTTTCTATATCAATATTTGACAATTCTTCTGTCATTTTCTCATTTATCTCTGCAATCTGCTCACCACGAGTACGCTCTGCTTTGAGAATATTCTCAACTGCCTTTTCGCGATTGTAGAAATAATACATATATTCATTTGGCACATACTGTTTACGCGTTAAGAAATCCTTGCTGAAATAACGCAAATCAGTATTTTCATAAGCCTTATCATCACTTACGATTTTGCTTGTAATGTCAACACCGTCTGCCTTGATATATTTAAAGAAAGACAAATGGTTAAGCCCATAGCAAAGTGCATCAAGATAATTTTCGGAATATCCGTACAACTCCTCAAATCTTCTTAACATTCCGCTTGGTGCATCACAAATGCCATAAGTAAAATCATATCCCATATCACGGAGCGTCTGTGACACAACACCTGCAGGGTTTGTGAAATTAAAAACCATAGCATCCGGTTTTGCATACCGTTTCACAAGTTCACAATACTCCTTAAGGGCAGGGATACTTCTCATAGCAAAGGAAAAACCCGCTGCACCCGTTGTTTCCTGACCGAGAATACCCATATTTAGTGCAATTCTCTCGTCACGACAACGCATTCTGTCCCCACCTGCACGGATAGTTGTAATTACATAATCTGCATCGGTAATCGCAGTCTTTGCATCCGTTGTCAAAGTAAAATTCAAGACAGGACAAAGACGGCGAGAGACTTCTCTCGCCATCTTGCCGTAAATATTCAGTTTCTTTTCATTGTTATCCATAAAGACAAGGTCTGTTATCCCCATCTTTTCAGCTCTGCCCGCAATACTTTTAGCCAAAAACATTGAACGGACTCCGCCACCGCCGATAACTGCTAATTTCATATAGCTTTCTCCTAATCAAAGAACATCAAATATGTTACTCTCACCTGTAATAAGGTTCATTGTAAGGCTCTTTTCAACGCCATCCTCTGTAAAGTCAAGACGAATTACATCTTCATCAACAAATTCAGCAAAATTAACTTTATAAGCCTTATCCCTGAAGAAATCTTTAAGAACATCAATTCTGTTGTCATCAAAGTCCCCTGCATTATCGGATACGAAAAGAACATTACCGCAAACGCTGTTCACTTTACCGTGAAGGAGTTTCTGCTCCCAGTTGTAACCAATATTGATGTCACGAAGGAAGAATACATCAGGGTCATTACAGAATGCTCTGCCGTCAAGGTGATTACGGAAGATTGTATTTGTAATTGCATTCTGTGAAGATGGAATTTCAGCATTAAATCTGATACCTGTAACAATAGAGTTAATATTAAGGCTCTTTTTAAGTTCAAATCTCCAGTTCTTGTTAACATCGCAAGAGATACGACAAGCGTCAAATATACCCATACAAGCACCAAGTGGAACACCACAACCTAAAATCCACTTGTCACCACAGGCTTCACGAAGCAAATCAACACCGTCGCACATAATTTCACCGCGAGTTTTGCCATTTCTTGGTTCAATACACTGGCTGTAAAGGAAATCAAGTTTTACCATATCATATCCCCATACATTAAGGATTACATCAAAGAATTTCTTAATGTATGCACGAACCTCAGGATTATAAATATCAAGAGTGTATGCACCGCCCCAACCTTGGCAACCGAGCATCTTTTTGCCGGTTTTATTCCATCTGATAAGCCAATCAGGATGCTTTTTAGCAATCATTGATGAGCACTGTGCAGAGAAGGGTGCAACCCAGATACCTGCTTTGTATCCCTTCTTGTGAATTTCGTCTGCAATATATTTCATACCCTTGGGGAATTTTTTGTGGTCAGTAACAAGCCAATCACCAACTGCGTGCTGATAACCGTCGTCAACCTGGAAAATGTTAACCTCTTCACTTGCCCTGTCAAGACCGTTAAGGTCACGGATGATAATATCTTCGTTGATATTCTGGAAATAGTTATACCAAGATGTATAGCCTGAAAGATGCTTGATTTTTGGCTTTTTGCATCCCACAAAGTCAAAGAAGTATTTATCCATAACCTTGTCCATATTGCCTTCAATAACAACAAGGTCGAACATCACATATTCCTGACCTGCTTTAAGGCGAAGACCCTCAACATCCTTTTTGATGATGAACTTTTCATCGTTCATATCAACCTCAAAAACAGTGAAGCCTTGACGCTCACTCTTTGAGCCGTAAAGTTTTATTTCATTTTCGCCCTTTTCACGGAAATAACAGTATGTATAACCGTGGAAATTACCTTTTTCACCGTAGCAATCTGAGAAATGGTAGTCACCCGAAAGTCCTGCAAAATGTGCTGTAAACTTTGTAATTCTTGCAGGTTCAAAAAGACCGTCAAACTTATCCTCCTTTGAAAATTCACGGGAAGTTGTCCATGCCTGATAACCATTTGCATAGAACAAATCGTCATCATCAAAATCCTTGTCATAAGTTACTGCCAAGCTCTGCATTTCAATGTCTTTCTTTGCAGTGAAAACACCTTTGATAAAGCCATCTTTCTCTTCATAGTCAAATGAAAAATACTCGTTGTCAAATTCTTTACAACCAACAACGGCATCTTTTTCCTTTAATTCTGCGTAAAATTTGCACATGGTAAATTCCTCCTAAAATCTTTCATACACAATAAGTTTAACATACATACAAATTAAAATCAATAAAAACTATTGTATTTGCTACACAGAAAAATCCCGACTTCGCAGTCGGGATAATGTCATTTGTTTTCTTTTGCTGTATTTAAAGTTGAAATTAAAAGCCCTTTATTTTAAGACAACCATTCAGTAGAGATTCATCCTCTTTTTCTGTTATGTGTTCAAATAAAATCAACAGTCGCAACCGATACTCTGTTTCTGCTGTTTCTCTGGCACCTCTGCGGGAATCGACCGTCTGCTTCGACTCCCTTAATGAAAAAGCCACAGAGCACAAAAGCACTCTGTGGTTTTCTGGCACCCCCTGCGAGAATCGAACTCACATCTAATCCTTAGGAGGGATTTATTCTATCCATTGAACTAAGGAGGCATATATAGGGTGGATAAAATCCTCCCTTAATTTACTTTGTAGCCTTGTGACCACTGGTCAACCAATGCGTTGAAATCGTTACCTTTCATGGCTCTCAGGCACTCTGTACGATGTGTTGAATAATAACTATATGTTTCATCAAACACATCAATTCTCTGCACAAGGAAAATATAGTCACCTATAATAATAGTTGACGCAGAATTCACTTCAAGTTTTTCAACTTCTTTGTAAAAACCTGTTGGAAAAGCACCGTCAGAGTTGGAGCTGATTATTGCATTATGAACCCCTTTATCCGTTGCGGTTTCAATAGGTGAGCCTGTGTTAACAAGGTCGGCAGAGTTAGAGAATCCGTTTATAACAGATGCCTTCTCCGCATCCGGCATTGATACAATTGCACCGGTTTCGTTAATATTAAAAAGATAATCAGTTGCAAATCTTACTGCTATATAATGCTCTTTAAAATATTTTTTTATTTCGTCCTCACTTACAGGAGAAGTTCCTTCCGGACCATAGTAATAATCAAGAAGAATGTCCTCATAAAATTTGGAGGTTTCAATCTTGTAAATTGTTTCTTTGGAAATTCCGATTTTGTTGTAATACACACTATAAACATGCCACAAATCATTTACTCTTTTAGAGAGTTCAGATTTTTGAGCAGATGAAAGAGTAAGCGAACAGGCAGAAAATTCGGAATTTATTGCTACATATCGGGAAATTGCTTTGTTGATTTGTGTTTCATCCCCTTTATATAAATCTTCAAAATAGTAGTAAATTTCGTTATCTATTTTTGTCCCGTTAACCTTGACCTTTGAAAAAATATCACAAGAAGAAAAAGTGACAGTAACGATTATTATTGTAAGCAAAAGGGATATAACTTTTTTCATTGTTTTTCCCCCTTTGACTCAAGGTATTCGCGATATAACTTCTCCTTTAACAGGCGTTGTTCATTGATTTTACGACGCTCTTCTTTAACTTTTTCCTTGTTTTTGCCGATAATACCATTACGGTAGAATGCAACTAAAAGCATCGTCACAACTGCACCCACTGCACAGGCGATAAAGTCAACCATTGTGTCAGTATTACCCTTTTGCAGCGTCATACCGTAAAGGCTGTCCATTGTAAACTCATAAACCTCCCAACCAACAGCAATTCCCAAAGCAAAAGCTAATGAGAAAAGTGAAGACATAGCAGGACCTAAATCGCCTCGTTTACGATAAATAATATTTGCAAAATCATAGCCAAACCAAGCAGAAAGCACACCTGATGCACAATGAGTTACAATATCAAAATGCTCAAAGGTTGTTCGATTGTTAATAGTTGAGCCAACGCAGACACCAATAAAAATAAAAAGTGAAAGCATTGTCTGTGTTGATGCCTCAACCTCAATGATAAAAGATTTTTTACCAAAAATCTGAAAAAAATCCCAAAGGTGAGTAAAAATTATGGCAAAAATTGCCTCCAAAAACTCTACAACAGAGCCGTGGAACAAGCCAAAAAGTCCCCAGCATAAAATAATTACACGAAGACAAATCCAGAGAATTCTTTGGTTTTTAGGCAAAATGCCATAAACTTTAG
This sequence comes from Candidatus Fimenecus sp., assembly GCA_045602655.1. Taxonomy (GTDB): domain Bacteria; phylum Bacillota; class Clostridia; order Oscillospirales; family Acutalibacteraceae; genus Fimenecus. The sequence goes on from JAZSBY010000066.1 coordinate 8,322, forward strand.
TCATTTTTTAACCACCAAATATTTATTACAAGAGAATAATATCACATTAAGAAGAATATTACAAGGAAAGTATTACAAAAGAACAACCGTCAATGAAAACTTCGCCATTTTTCGGATTTTCCCCATAAAGGGCAGATGAATTTTCAAAATCATAAGGAAGACGATAGGAAATTGAATGTTCATTTCGGTTTACAATTACCATAATATCGCCATTTTCATCGTGACGACGGTATGCAACGCAACCAAGCATTGAGGAAAACGGAGAAAAATAGCCTTTTTGAAAAACAGAGTTTTCATTTCGGATTTTTCCCATTGTTTTATAAAACTCGATTAGTTCAGGATTTTCATTTCCCCAAGGATAGCAACCACGGTTAAACGGGTCTTTGTAGCCCTCAAGACCTGCTTCATCACCATAGTATACAGATGGCACACCGGGTAAAGTGTACTGTAATGCAACAGCACATTTTAAAAATTTTACGCCTTTTTCGTATTTGTCTCCTAACGAGTGGCAGGATTGCCAATAACGGTCACGATATTCGCAGGATTCACCTGCAATTTTAGTAATTGCTCTTTCTGTGTCGTGAGTGCCGATATGATTCATCATCACATCAAGGCATTGTTTTGGGTAATTCTCAACAATCTGCATAACGGTTGACATAAAATCCTCAGCTTTACCATTACGACAAAAGTCAAGAATCGCATTTGCAAAGGGGTAATTCATAACAGAGTCAAACTGACTCCCGAGAAGATAACGACGACGGGAGCCATAACTGTGTTTTGTTGTGGCATCCTCCCAGACCTCGCCCATTAAAAGGGCATCTGGCTTGGTTTCTTTAAGTCTTGAACGCAATTCGTCAATAAAAATGTCGGGTAATTCATCGGCAACATCAAGACGGAAACCATCCGCACCTGCTTTTAACCACTTTTCAATAATTCCACCCTTACCATTGATGAATTTGCGATATTCTTCGCCTTCTTCAATAACCTCGGGAAGAGTGACAAATCCCCACCAACTCTGATATTTATCGGGATAATTTGTGAATTTGTACCACTTGTAGTAAGGACTTTCAGGCGAGTTGTATGCACCAAGAGTGTTATATCTGCCCTTTCGGTTAAAGTAAACACTATCATCACCGGTGTGGGAAAAAACACCGTCAAGAATTATATGAATTCCTATTTTTTTAGCCTCGTTACAAAGATTTTTAAAGTCCTTTTCTGTTCCTAAAAGAGGGTCGATTTTACTATAATCGGCTGTGTCATAACGATGGTTTGAGTGGGACTCAAAAATTGGGTTTAGATAGATACAATTTACACCCAATTCTTTAAGATAAGGCAAATTTTCACTTATGCCTTTTAAGTCACCACCGAAAAAGTCATTGTTCATAACTTTTCCGTCTTGTGTAGGCTTCCATTGGGGTTCATTTCCCCAATCTGTACGGAGGATTCGGTCGTCAGGCACATTTTCTTTTTTAGCCCCTGAATTATAGAAACGGTCAGGAAAAATCTGATAAATAATTCCGCCTTTAAGCCAGTCAGGGGTTACGAAACCTTTTTCCGTAACAGTTAACTGCCAATCTTTTCGTGCAAAACTATTTCCGCAGAAATCACCTATTCCATCTTGTGTTTGGAGAATAGAACTTCTGCCATAGGAAGAAACATAGTCAAAATGGTACCAATAAAGCCCCTCCGTTTTGATGGTGGTGTTAATGCCCCAAATTTCAGTGTTTTCGTCAGCCATACCTTCCCAAAGCATATCTATTTCTTCATAATGTCCATCATCTCGACGAAGCATAAAAAAAGTTTTGTTACAACAAAAAGAGCGTGGCAAGCAAAGGCGAAGATGGATTTCTTCACCTGCGGAAATACTACCGAATTTATTTTTAAAGAATAAATCTCTTGAATTATAAGGGATAAAACTCATATTTTCACCATCAAAAATAAGAATAGCTTATTTTATCAAAATCATAAATATTTTGCAACTAACTTTTCATAGTCCTCGTCAGAAATTGCAACAACTGACCCGTGACGAGGGTTGAAAGCCATACTGTAATCATCAGGGTTAACCGGCAGGAAGTTTTCAAAGTCGGTTGTCTGTTGCATAAAGAATCTGTCCGTGCCATATTCATCCATAATCATAACCCATTGGTCCGTGCCTGTTATGTTATAGATTTCACTACCCTCAACACCTGTTTTTGCAAGAGAAACCACAACTGCATCATCACAATACGGACCATTTAGTTTTTCTGCTGTTACATAAGCGATGGTCTGGTCTTCATCGTGTTTGAAATAGAGATAGTATTTGCCATTCAATTTGCTGTATGCAATATCACCGTCAATAGTCTGAATTCCCGGTCTTTCAAACAAGAGTTTCGGCTCTGTTATGGTTTTGAAATCTGATGTGTAAGCATAATACATCTGTGCAACCTGGTTTTTTTCGTCGGAATGTGCCCAATAGACCATATATGCCTTTTCTTCTTTGTCCCAATATGCCTGTGGTGCCCACGCACGAGTAGTTGTGGCAAAATCCCCACCAAAATCACGCATATCAATAATTGTTTCATCGGTCCAATTGACTAAATCCTTTGATTTCCAAGTGACAAGGGAATAGTTTGAAGTCCAACCCTCAATACATTTCATATCTGTACCGATAATATAATAAAATCCATCCTGACCTTTGAGAATATAGGGGTCACGGACACACTTTTTGCCCTTTGTCTGAAGAATCACAGGTTCATTGTTGTTAAGGGCTTTAAAATTATATCCGTCTTCACTTACTGCAAAGTGAATTCTTTCTTGGTGGGGTTCATTTCCCACAAAGTAAGCAAAAAGGTATTTACCGCCTGCACTTTTAGCAGGAATTGCATATTCTGCATTTTTCAATGATAATCACCTACTGTGTTGTATACATTTTACTTTTCATCACTTGCTTGTAACAAATAATCTGTTTCCTCTGCAAAGGCTTCTTTAATTATACTACTCTAAAAATTTTGTGTCAACGAACTTCAATCTTTTCTGTTTCTCATAAAAACACACCCTCAGAAACACCTAACTTTTGAAATGTTTATTGTTTGCTTTTTGGTAGAGATAAGGCCTCGCTCCACCGCAACCGTCAGGTTTTATATGTACAATCAACCCGACAAATTAAAATTTTCAAAAATTCACCTCTTTATATTTTTGCAAATTTATGATAGAATGTTTGAGATATTGCATTAAATGTATTATCTTTATAGGATGTGAGTTATATGAAAGTTGTTTTATTGACCGCATTCGGTGTTGGCGGAGCATCCGTTATAGGTGCTATTTTTGGTTTTATTTTTAAGAAAATCAGCCACAAATTCAGCGACATTGTGCTGTCTTTCGCAGCAGGTGTTATGCTCTCTGCATCTGTAATCGGTCTTATTCTGCCTTCATTGGAATATGGTGGCAAGTTTTCTTTGCTTGTGACAATTTTTGGTGTTTTCTGTGGTGCTTTGTGTGTCAACCTTATTGACAAAATTGTACCCCATCTGCACAGACTGACAGGTGTGGACCAGGAAAAACACCCTGACAAAACAAATCAGCTTAATAAAATCCTGCTTTTTGTAATTGCTATTGCGATACACAACCTTCCCGAGGGTATTGCCGCAGGTGTTGGTTTTGGTACGGGAAATATGGCAGATGCCATAACAATTGCAGGCGGTATTGCCTTGCAGAATATTCCTGAAGGTATGGTTATAATTGCCCCTATGCTTGCAGCGGGAATGAGCCACAGACGAACATTTTTAATTGCAGTTGCCACAGGTGTTGTTGAGGTTGTCGGAACACTTTTAGGGTATTTTGCAGTTACGGTTTCAACAGCAATTCTGCCTTTTGCTCTTGCCTTTGCAGGTGGCACAATGCTCTATGTAATAAGTGACGAGATGATACCCGAAACTCATTCACACGGTAGTGAAAGAGGAGCTACATATTCACTTCTGGCGGGTTTTTGCTTAATGCTTGCATTTGATGTTTTATTAGGATAAGGAGAAATAGAGATGTTAAAAAATATAAAGTATATTGGTGTAAATGACCACGAAATTGACCTTTTTGAAGGTCAGTACATTGTGCCGAACGGTATGGCATACAATTCATACATCATTAAGGATGAAAAAATGGCAGTTATGGATACTGTTGATAAAAACTTTTATGACGAATGGATGCAGAATATTAAAAATGAATTGGGAGATGCAAGTCCTGATTATCTTATTGTGCAACACATGGAACCTGACCATTCAGCAAACATAAACAGATTTGCCGAAGAATTTCCTGATGCTACTATCGTTGCTACTGACCGTGCATTTGTGATGATGAAAAAGTTTTTCGGTACAGATTATGCTGACAGAAGACTCGTAGTTGGTGAAGGCGACACATTATCTCTCGGTGAACACACACTTACATTTGTTTTAGCTCCAATGGTACATTGGCCCGAGGTTATGATGACTTATGACAGCACAGAAAAAGTACTTTTCTCTGCTGACGGTTTCGGTAAATTCGGTGCTTTGGATGTTGAAGAAGACTGGGCTTGCGAAGCAAGAAGATATTATTTCGGTATTGTCGGCAAATATGGTGCACAGGTACAGGCGGTCCTTAAAAAAGCAAGTGGACTTGACATTCAGACCATCTGCCCGTTACACGGACCAATTCTTACAGAAAATCTTGGATATTATCTCAATCTTTATGACATCTGGTCATCTTATGGTGTTGAAAGTGAAGGTACACTTATCTGCTACACATCTGTTTACGGCAACACAAAAAACGCAGTTGAAATTTTAGCAGAGGAGCTTAAAAATGCAGGTTGCAAAAAGGTAGTTGTGAACGACCTTGCCCGTTGTGATATGGCAGAAGCAGTTGAGGATGCTTTCCGTTACGGTAAAATCATTCTTGCCACAACAACCTACAACGGTGATTTATTCCCGTTTATGAGAGAATTTATAAACGAACTTACTGAAAGAGGATACAGAAACCGTAAAATCGGTATTGTTGAAAATGGCTCTTGGGCACCTGTGGTAAAGAATAAAATCACAAAGGCATTTGAAAACAGTAAGGAAATCACCTTTGCAGAAAGTATTGTAACAATCCATTCTGCAGTTAAGCCTGAAAACCTTGAGCAAATCAAAGCTCTTGCAAAGGAAATGGCATAATTACGAACTGTCCTGTTTTTCAGGGCAGTTTTCTTTTTCCTGCAACTTGCAAACAATGTTATATTGTGATAAAATACCATATATTTCTTTTTAAATCAGGTGACACAAATGGATTATTATTTTTCTAAAAGAATTTCAGGACTTCAGCCGTCTGCAATCCGTGAAATTCTAAAGGCAACTCAGGACCCTGCAATTATTCCTTTTGCAGCAGGCAACCCTGATGCAGCATCATTCCCAATTGAAGAAGTTAAAAGAATTTCTGCTGAAATTTTTGAAACTGCTCCCGTAACCGCATTACAATACGGTGTTACAGAGGGTTACAGACCTTTAATTGAAAGACTTACAAAGTTTGTTAAAGACAGATACAATATCGGCAAAGACTTTGACTCACTTATCATCACATCAGGGGCACAGCAGGTTATGGACCTTGCTACAAAGGCACTTTGCGATTTGGGTGACACGGTAATCTGCGAATGCCCGTCTTTTATCGGCTCACTTAACTGTTTCCGTTCTTATGGTTGCAACCTTGCAGGTGTTCCTGTTGAGGCAGACGGAATGAATATCGAAAAACTGGAAGAAGCAATTAAAATTGCCACAAATCCAAGATTTATTTACACAATTCCCAACTTCCAGAATCCGTCAGGTGCTACAATGAGTCTTGAGAAGAGAAAGGCAGTTTACGAACTTGCTAAAAAATATGGTCTTCTCATTCTTGAGGACAACCCTTATGGTGATTTGAGAGTTTCAGGTGAAGATATTCCTTCAATCAAGAGTTTTGACGAAGATGGCATTGTTATTTATGCAGGTTCATTCTCAAAACTTTTAGCACCCGGTATCCGTGTTGGTTATATCGTTGCCCCATCACCGATTATTGCAAAAATGACAGTTGGTAAGCAGGCTGCCGATGTTCATACTCCTGTTTTTTCACAGATGCTTGTTGACAAGTGGATGGAGCAGAATGACATTAACGCACATATTGAAAAAATTCGTGGAATTTATCGCAGAAAACTTAATCTTATGTGTGACCTTATTGACAGCGAACTCGGTGACTTTGTTAAATATGTTCGTCCTGAAGGTGGTCTTTTCGTTTGGTGCGAATTACCTGAAAAGGTTAATATGCTTGAATTTGTAACGGAGTGTATCGCAAATAAGGTTGCTGTTGTTCCGGGAACTGCGTTTATGATAAATGACGAAGAAACAAACTGCTTCAGAATGAATTTCTCAACTCCTTCTGACGAAAAAATTGTTGAGGGTATGAAAATACTTGGTAAAGTAAAGGAAAAATATATTGGATAAGAAAAACTATAATCTCACCGACATCTCTGTAATCAAGAGAGTTATGGGTGAACATAATGTTACATTTTCAAAAGGCTTAGGGCAGAATTTCCTTGTTAATCCAACCGTTTGCCCTCGAATGGCAGAGGCTGTTAAAGTAGGGGCTACAGGTAAAATTGGTGTACTTGAAATTGGTGCAGGTGTCGGTGTTCTCACAAAAGAACTCCTTGAAAGAGCTGACAAAGTTGTTTGTGTTGAACTTGATACCCGACTTTTTTCCGTACTTAATGACACCCTTGCAGGATATGATAATCTCACACTTATTAACGAGGATATTTTAAAAGCCGACCTTAATTCCATAATCAAAGAATATTTTGAGGGAATGGAAATTTTTGTGTGTGCAAATCTGCCATACTATATTACATCCCCTGTTATAATGCGACTTTTAGAGGAAAAACTACCATTTAACAAGATAATTGTTATGGTGCAAAAGGAAGCCGCTGACCGTCTTTGTGCAAAGGTTGGCACAAGGGAAAGCGGTGCAGTTACAGTTGCAGTCAATTACTATGCACAGGCAAAAAAACTTTTTGATGTTTCCCGTGGCTCGTTTATGCCAAGCCCAAAGGTTGACAGTTGTGTTATAGAACTTGACCTTACTAAAAAAGGAGATTACAAGGTAACTGACGAAGCACTTTTCTTTAAAATGGTGAAATCCGCGTTTGCGCAGAGAAGAAAAACCATTCTCAACTCACTTTCAAGCGGTATGGGAATCGGCAAAGACAAAATCACACTTGCAGTTGAAAATGCAGGACTTTCTCTCACAGCCCGTGCAGAGGCACTTACAATGGATGAATTAGTAACACTTTCCAATAAAATAAACGAGGTAATATAATGGACTACAAATACAAAACCCGTGGCACTTGTGCTCGTGAAATCAGTTTTCAGCTTGAAGACGGAATTATAAAAAATGTTTCTTTTTTCGGTGGTTGTAACGGAAATCTTAAAGGTATTGCAGCACTTGTTGAAGGAAAAAAGGCAGAGGATGTTATTCCCCTTATAAAAGGACTTAAATGTGGTTTTAAACCAACCTCCTGTCCCGACCAGTTAGCACTTGCTCTCACAGAGGCATTGAATGAACAAAACAAATAATTTTAAACCTGCCTCAAAAACTGCTGTCTTATTACTTAAAAATAGTGGTTATGAGGCTTTTTTAATCGGCGGAAGTGTGCGTGACTTCATTATGGGACTACCCATTGGTGATATTGACATCACAACAAATGCAACTCCCACCGAGGTGAAAGAGGTTTTTCGTGATTTTCGTGTTATTGAAACGGGCATAAAACACGGTACAGTTACTGTACTTATTGAAAATGAGCCCCTTGAGATAACCACATACAGAAGTGAAAGCACTTATTCCGATAATCGTCACCCCGATAGTGTAACTTTTTCAAAAACACTTTCGGACGATGTTGTGCGTCGTGATTTCACAATGAACGCGGTAGCTTTCGATTTTTCCGTTGGTTTTTGCGACCTTGTAAACGGAATTGATGACATTAAAAATCAAACCATTCGTTGCATTGGAGATGCAGAAACCCGTTTCAGTGAAGATGCTTTAAGAATTCTCCGTGCATTAAGATTTTCTTCTGTTTTAGGTTTTACCATTGAGGAAAACACAAAATCTGCAATTCACAAATGTAAGGATTTACTCAACAACATTTCTGCAGAAAGAATCCGTGACGAATTTATAAAACTTATCTGTGGAAAAAATGTTTATAATGTTTTGCAGGAATTCTCCGATGTTGTTTCTGTTTTTATTCCCGAAATCAGACCTTGTATAAACTTTAAACAGAAAAATCGTCACCATTGTTTTGATGTTTACACTCACATCTTAAAGGCTGTTGAAAAGAGTAGTCCTGACCCCGTAATCAGGCTTTCTCTATTTTTCCACGATATTGCAAAGCCTTTGGTTGCACATTTTGATGAAAAGGGAGAACGGCATTATTACGGACATCCGAAAAAAAGTGCAGAAATCACAGAAAAAATCCTCACAAGACTTCGATTTGACAACGACACAAAAAACAAGGTTGTCACTCTTGTTGCTTTTCACGATTCACCAATTATGATAAATAATTCTGTTTCTCCTGACAGAAAAAGGTTGAAAAAAATTATGTCACAGATTGGTGCAGAACTGATTTTTCCGCTTATTGAAATAAAGTATTGCGATAATTCTGCTCAAAATCCTGAGTATTATCGTGGCAACGACTTTTATAGGGATACACAAAATATAATCAAAGAAATCCTCGAAGAAAAAGAATGCTTCTCTGTAAGGTACCTTGCTGTCAACGGCAATGATTTAATGGAAATCGGGTTCAAAGGTAAAGAAATCGGCGAAATGCTCAACACTCTGCTCAATATGGTTATTAACGAAAAAATTGAGAACGATTATGATGCCCTGCTTTCATATTCAAAAGGCAAATTCACTTGACTTTGTTAATTTATTGCAATATAATTATATCGGCTATTACAAACATATAACTAAAAGGAGATATTAGTGATGAAAAAAGTTTTATCAGTTTTCTTAGCAGCTCTCATGATTTTTGCTATGATTCCTGCAGTAATTGCAGCATCTGCTCCTGCAATTACTGCAACGGCAAATAAAACAAGCGTATCAGTTGGTGAGCAAGTTACAATTACAGTAAAAGTTCCCGCTAATTCAAAACTTGTTGCCTTTACTTATGAATTGAAGTATGATGCATCTTTTTTACAGGTTGTAAGTGGTTCCGGACAGGTTAATTCTACTTTCTCATTTGAAGAAATTAACACAAATACTCCTGGTGTAGTAACTTATGCAGGTATTTCTCAGAATGGTATAACTGCTGCATCAACCATATTCACAATTAAATTTAAGGTTTTAAAGAACAACGCTAAAATTCAGTGTAATGTTGTAGAAGCATACACAAATAATGGCGGTAAGGACGATACAAATATCACAGCAGACTGCAGTTTAGCTTCTACAAAAACCATTAGCTTTACAAAAGCTGTAATTGCTGACTATTTTGCTATCAAAACTCCATCAACTACTACAATTAAGCACAAGGATGCTATCATTCTTCATATTGATGAAAAGCATACTATTCCTGCAAATGCAGAATATCAGTGGACAACAGACAACAGCAACTTCAAGGTAGAAGTTTTAGAGGGTGGCAAAGAATGCAAGTTCACTTCTGATAAAAATGGTGATACAAAAATCACTGTAAAACTTGTCACTCCCGCAGGTACAGTTTTAGAAACAGAAACTATCACATTGACATCTAAAGCAGGTTTCTTTGATAAAATCGGTAGTTTCTTCCGTGGCCTCTTTGGTATGTTAAAGGTTTACGACAAAGAATAATCAAAACCAAAAAGACGGGTTGAGCCCGTCTTTTTTTATGCCGTGTATTCGTTTTTTACTGCTTTCATTACCTTTGATGCAACTGGCACTGCACTACTCATTGAGGAATTGCTGTTTTCTGCAATTACGATAATGGCAAATGGCATATCAGCTCTTTGAGAATAACCCACAAACAGACCGTTTGGCTTTATATCCTTATTATCGCTGATTTCAGCAGTACCTGTTTTTCCGCACATTTCCATGTTGGGGAAAAGGTTATCTCCGTATCTGTTTTTCACATTTGAGCGAAGAAGAATATTCAGTTCCTTGGCAACGGACTCCGCGAAGTACTGACCAGGCTGTTGCTGTTCATTTTGCAATAAAACCTTGCCGCTTGGAGAAGTTATTTGGGAAACAAGATATGGCGATACAGCCACACCATTATTCGCAATAGAGGAAATTGCCGTCAACATTTGACAGGGGTTAATAAGAGTTGTATATTGTCCTATTCCCGCCCATCCAAGGTCAAGAAGTTTCGCCTGTGTCAAATCAAGTTTACTTTTTGAACAAGTAATTTTCTCATTGATTATAAGGCCCGATTGATTAAAGCCTATTCTTTCAGCGGTTTTTGTAAGTGCTTCTGTCCCTAACAGTTCAGCAATCCTTGCAAAAGCACAGTTGCAGGATTTATTCAACGCCTCTTCAAATTTTAATTTTCCGTGAGTGCCGCTGCAAATTACATAGCCTTCACCTATCTGAATTTTGCCTTTGCACTCAAATTCCATGTCGTAAATATCAGGAATGTTCTCAATGGCACTTGCAGCGGTAATCACCTTAAAGGTTGAGCCGGGTGTATAAAGTCCTGAGAAGAATCTGTTGAGATAAATCGCCTCATATTTTCCGCTTGTGTCCGTGTCAATATCCTTGGGCTTGTTATAAACATCAAATGTAGGTGTTGAAACAATGCAAATCAGTTCACCTGTTTTGTAATTTATAACGCCCACTGTTCCCTTGTAATTTCCAAGAGCCTTATATGCTGCTTTGCATATTTCAGCATTCAGAGTAAGTGTAATGTCATTGCCTTTTCCGTATCGTTGAAGATTATACACACCGTCAGCCAACGAATATCCCGTAATCTCATCCTTGAATGAGCTTTGTACACCACTCGCAATATACCCTGAGCTGTCGCCGACAGTGTGAAGCGTTGCAAGACGAATTGTCTTATCATCGTTATATGAGCGACTGCCGTTTTTCGTTGTTACAAGAACATTTCCGTTAATGTCAAGAATATCCCCTGCAGTTGCGAGTGTACCTGAATTATAAAGGTGCTTGTTTGCCTTGTTCATAGCCCATTCTTCAGAATGAGTTACAAGGTTATAAAACAATACTCCGCTACCTGCAAGAAACAACGCAACTATCAAATAAAGAACTAATGCTCTTCGTGAAATCGACTTCATTGACGGACACCTCCGTATCTGTAAGTGCTTCTGTCAACTGCCTTGATAAATGCCAGCAACATCCAACAACAGATGATGCTTGAGCCACCACGACTGACAAAAGGAAGAGTAACACCCGTAAGCGGAAGCAAATCATTTACACCGAACACATTAAGTGCTGCTTGGAAAAGCATCAATGCCGAGGCTCCGCAAGCAGAAATTGCGTAAAATGTTGAACGGGCATACTTTGCGTGACGGATTGAGTAAACCAACAACGCAACATAGGAAAGTATAATTGCTCCTGCCATTATCATTCCGAATTCCTCACAAACCACACCAAAAACAAGGTCCTCAGTAGCTGCAAAAATATCTCTTAAATGACCATTTCCAAGACCAACACCAAACAATCCTCCACTTGCAGAATAAATCATTGTTCTTGTCTGTTGGTAACCGGAAGTGTCAAAATACTCCCACACATGACCAAACGCTTGGAAGCGATTGGCAACATAAGGTCTGAATAACAGAATCAACAATCCACCCATAAGAGCAACTGTACAGACAATAAGAATTGTTCTCACGTCACCTGAACGCATAAACGAAATTACTACAAAGGTAAAGAAGAAAATAAGGGCTGTACCAAAATCATACATAAGGAAAAGCATTCCTACGCAGGCAAAGGCGAACACAATGAACTTTGTAAGACTCTTGTTGGATTGCAGTTTTTCAAGACTTGCTGCACCAACAAAAACAAAAGCCACCTTAACAAGTTCTGACGGTTGAACTGATATTCCGCCAATGTAGAGCCAGTTTCTTGCACCATTGGTGAATTTTGCAAAAACAAGTGCAAAAGCCATAAGTCCCAGAGCTAAAACAGCAACGGGAATACGAAGGGCAATACAGGGCTTTAACTCTCGCATAAACCATTGAAGCACAACAAAACCTGCAATTCCGATTACAACTGCGATAAATTGTTTAACTATTCCTTCCGGATAAACACTTGCCGTAATGGATAATCCGATAGAGGTAAGTAAAAAAGCAATTAGTTCAACTTCAAAACCCCGTCTTTTCAGTATCAGCCTAGTCCCCACAAAATACGCATATTCTACAAGAATATACAAAGCAAAGGAGATAAATATGCTGAATCTATATTCATCCTCTGCTTTAACTAACAGTGTAAAAAGACATATCAACTGAAATAGGGTAATAATAAAAAGCATTATATAAAGATTAACATTTTTTGTCTTTTGAAGCATATTTATCACCTGCCTTTCTTTATAAACAAACTATCTGTTTTCCTCATATCGGAATGCGAAATCACCGATTTCAATAACATCCCCATTTTCAAGGTATGTCGGAGAATAAATAATCTCCCCATTTAATGTTGTTGCCGTAACCGTACTGAAATTTTCAATAACCCATCTGTTTTTCTGTAATCTGAGTTCTGCGTGTTCCCTTGAAACATAGGGGGCAGAGATTTCAATATTACTTCCTCTTTTTCTGCCGATGGTAACATAATCCCCTTCAAGTCTGAAAACATTATCGTCTGCAAGATTAGTAAGCGTTGCACGAGCAATGGGAGCATCTTTTTTATGGCTTATATCGTCGTCTGCTTCGCTACCTATATAGAATTTCAAGGCGGCAGTACCAAAAGCAATTACATCACCATTAAATATTTTTTGAGATTTCTCTATTTGCTGTCCATTTACAAAAACACCTGTTTTTGACTCTGTATCAAAAACATAAAACCCATCTTTTCTCAATGCAATTACTGCATGGGAACGGGATACAGTCATATTTGAAAAAACAATATCACAAGCCTTACTTCTGCCCACAGAGGTTTCATAGCAAGTTATAGGAAATTGCTCCTGATTTGTCACATCCACCAGCAGGGCATAAACTTTCTTTTGGGGGCGTAAGCGTATAAGGGATAAAACACAGTTTAAAATAACTGCGATAGCAAGAAAGCAAAGAACATATCTCAGAATATATTCCAGATTATTCATTTTTATCCCTCCTTAAAAATTGTCAATATTAGGATACCCTTAAAAACCTACAATGTCAATCTATTCCATATTACTGTAACGAATTTTTAAAATTTCATTCATATCCTTTTCCTTTCTTTTTGTTTTTCAACTTAAAAAAAACTTTTTATAAAATGTTTTACAAGTTTCGACAAGATGTGATATAATTGATATGGTAAAATATGTCAAAATAAAAACAAGGAGAAATAATTATGACACAATTTGTAAGAAGAGTAGATAAAATGAGCCGTATTGTTATTCCCGCTGAATACAGAAAGAATACAGGAATTCACGAGATGACTGAAGTCAGAATCACAGAGGTTGACGGAAAAATTGTTATTGAAAAGCTTACACCTTTGTGCAAAATATGTGGTTCAGCAGAAAATGTGAATAACGAAATGGCAGTATGTAAAGATTGCATTGAAAAAATCAAAGCCCTTTAAAAGAATTAACCTCTCAGAAAAAATCTGAGAGGTTTTTTTATTTGCTATTCAGTTTCTTTTTTGCGAAGTCTTACAATGCACATTAAGGATGCAAAGCAAATTGCAACTACGGGTAAAACCAAGTAAACAGTATCCGAATCTGTATTTGGCACCTGAACATCTGTTACCGGCTTGTCGGTTTCCGGCTCAACAGGAGTCAATGGCTCTGCAGGCTTTTCGGTTTCAGGCTCCTGTGAAGGCTCCTCGGGTTTAACTGTTTCCTCCGGAGCAGGTTTTTCTTCATCATTTACAGTCTTCTTTGCAAGATGTGAATAAATATTCATATCCTCGTCACTCATAGCAATAAAGCTGAAATCCCTTGTTGCTATTGTGTGCATTGTATTGTCAATAATATATGACACACTTACCGTAAATGGTTTATCTGCTGTTTCAGGTGAAATATCACTTATATCCATTACATATTTTTCGCCAACCTGAAGCACGGTATCAATTTTGTGGGTATATTCTATGTCTGCACCTTTAACTTCCACACACCAGATGTGTATTGGTGAAGTATTTGACAGATTTTCAACAATAAATTCTGTATCAGCGGATGAATGGTACCCTGCATCTGTGTTATTGAAATACGCATAGACATTATCAGCGTGTTTCTGTGAATAGTTAAATTGTGGAAATCTTTCATCGTCATAAACGCTTTCAAGACCTCCCCAAAGGAATTCACAAACAATCTCTCTTGTGTACGGGTCGTTGAAATACTGGCCGTGCCCCTGACCAGAAACATACCAGGTGTTGTCCGGTAAAGCACCCGTTGAGGCGTCAATATTGAATTCAGGTGAAATATGATAGTGTGATTTATCATTACAGATTGTTCCCTTTTGAGTATAACCTGCTTCAAAACTCTCACCAAATGGTGCACAAGCAGCACCACCCGAACCAAGATATGTATCAATAAGGAAATCGGAATTTGTTCCGACACTGCTTACTGCAGTATATCCGCAGCCAACAATATATCCGATATTTGTTCCCATTTTCTGTAATTCTGCAAACTTATCTGCAAGATTTGTGCCTGAGTGAACATCATTATGATACTTTACTGTATCATAATAGAGTTTCCCGTTTGTTTCAGGGTTCAAACCGATATTTTCAATAACTTCCTCAAATCTGTCCATCGGAACAAAATCAAGAAGTGACGGCACATTAGAAAGTCTGTAATTTATTCGTTCTTCCTGCAAAACTCTGTTTGCACCGCCAACAATATTTTCTAAAGAAAGAAGGTCGAAAATCCAATTAAAATCTTCTTCTATATCAAATATATGTTCAACGAATTTCATAACATTCTTTAAATCAAGGTCAATATATTCATTCATAAAAACTGTGCTGACAAGAGTTGTTCCGCCTGTGGCAGGGTTTGCAAGAATAGCATTCCTTACATCACCTTTATGACCATAGTAATAAAGGTAGGTTGTACCATATTGACCGCCGTGACTAAGTCCCATAATATCAACTTTATCGCTGCCTGTGATTTCTTTTACTTCCTGAATATACTCGTCAACAGCCTTTGCATAGTCAACCTGACTTTTTCGCCAGTCAAAGGTAAAACCAAAAACATTTTCTGCACCAACACGCTCTATGGCTTCCTCTACAAAAATGCTCTCAGGAATATACTGTTGCATCTCCTTTTCAATAAGCGTTGAAACCTGAGTTGCCTTTGCTCCTTTTGGATAATATGTAAGATTCTGCCAGGAAGTGCCGTCCTCAAGAATTACAAGAGGCATAAGTGTTTCCTTAACTATTGGCACAATTGCCTCAACAATTGCATCCTCACCCACAAGTTTGCCTGTTACCATTTCAGGTAATGCCTCTAAAAGTTGTTCACCGATTTTTCCAAAATCTACAGGCCAGGCTTTGATAACATCACCTGTTTCCTCGTCGATTATAGGCTCACCATTCTCATCTGCATAAACAAGTGTCGGTCCTGAATATCCCTGCAATACAACAACCGGGACTACATCTTCTTTTGCAAATGCAAAAAGAGAAAGTGTGGAAATAATCACTACAAACGCAATAAATATTGCTAAAAATTTTTTCATTTTTCAATCCCCATTTCAAATGAAATTTACTACAAAAACATTTTATCCTTTATCGGTCACATTGTCAATAAAAAGGCAGTACAAAAAATGTACTGCCCGATTTATATACTTATTATTATGCTACTTTCCAACCAAAGTTATATGTAAGTGAAGATGTGCAGGGGAATTCAACAATTACTGTACCGTATTCTGCCAATGCACCTGTAAAAGTAATATTGGCTGTAACAACCATATTCTTCTCATAAGTTACATAGGTCATTTCATCTGTTACAGCATTGATACCTGTCATAATCTTACAAGGAGCAAAGCCGATTTCAAAAGAGTTGAGTTTAAGATAGTTTTCAGCAACCTTGAACTGTTCCATAATTCCATCCTTTTCTCGGACGGAAAATGCCTTTCTGACACTTGTTTCTTCAGGCTTCACCATAATATTGATTGTTCTTGTAAGCTCGTTTGGAACAAAGATATACTCCCCGTCTTCATCCTCTGCGTTGTTACCTTTTTCATCAAGGTCGTGTACGAGATTAGGAATAATTGATGTGTAAATCGGATATGTCTTTGTTTCCTCATCTGTATAAAGGTCCTGAAGAGTCAATGTGCTTGCAGTCTTCTCACCAAGAGGATAAATAACATTTGTTAAATCTGCCTTAAAATCAGTTGCATCTTCCTGTGAGCAATTCATAAGGAAAGAGCCAATATCTTTAAGTGCTGTATCTGCATAAAGACGGAATGCTGCACGGAATTCCTTTTGATTATCAAGTTCCTTGCCGTTTGCATCCTTAAAAACAACCTGGTCACCGTGGTTAATCCAGAAATTCTCGTTATAAGAAACTCTTGCGGAACCGTTTGCCTTAATATCATTGATGAGTGTATTGAAATAATCGAGAACTTCCTGCTGATTTCCTGTAAATTGTGCCCATTCTTCTTCAGAAATAAGAGCAAGAATTTTGTCAAAATACTCTTCTGAACCATATTTTGAAACAAGTTCATAATATGAAAGTTCAACTACTCTGTCGTCGGTTTTTTTGTTAAAGTTCTCGTAAAGAGTTGCAAGCTTGTCACCGGGAAGAATATTTTTAAGTTCACCATAAGTAAACTTGAATGCTACATCCTTAAGGTCTGTCTTTACCTGCACTGCTTCAGGCTTTTGCACATCTGATGTACTGCATCCTGCAAATGAAACAGCCAACATTGTAAGCACCAAGGCAAGTGCTATAACTCTGATAAAATTCTTTTTCATAATCTATTTACCCCTCTCTTAATAACTGTCTTTAAGTCCTTGCTCATCGAACAAGAAAACTGTTTCAAGAACAATTTTAAGTGAATCTTCAAGTGTTTTCATTTCGAGCACATTAACATTGTCATCACGTGTGTGATAGTATCTCGCAGGAGCAGGGTCCATACTTGTAAATGCAACTGATTTAATTCCGCCCTGCTGTGTTGCAGCGGCATCTGTTGAGCCTAATGGAGTAGTTGTAAATTTAACCGGGATTCCTGCATTTTCTGCAGCCTTTTTCATAAGAGCACAAGCCTGCTTGTCAAGACTTACAGTTGCAGTCATATCCTTTGTTACAATTCCCATAAAATCATAATCGCGAAGAGTATCAAGTGCTACAAAAACTGTTTCAACATCATCATTTTTGTATTCTTCTCCGTGAGCCTTTGCAAAAGCCTTTGAGCCACGAAGACCTTCTTCCTCTGCACCCATTGAAACTGCAACAACTTCAGTGTTTTCAAAACGAATATCATTGTGCTTAAGGTAGAGGAGTGTTGCCATTGATGCGAAAACACCTGTAAGGTCATCGGCTGCACCATCAACAGGAAGCTTCCAGTTTACAAAAAACATTACTGAAACAAGTGCAGGAATTGTAATTGCCTGAACAACAATCATCACGATTTCTGCTGTACGGTTTTCAACAAAAAATCCTGCTATTGAAAGTCCCAATGTGATTAAAAGACCAAGAATCGCAGAAACAACAACAGTTGTAACTAATTTAGGACCGCCAAGATAAGTATATCTCCACTCATAAGCTGTGTCTATATGACCACCTATGATAATTCTTCTCTTTGTTTCTCCGGACGCCTTTCTTGTGCAAATCACATTACTTGATTCTGCCTTTTTAAAAAATGGGTCAAGAACGGGCTTATAGAAAAGGAATTCGCCTAACAAGAAAAATACAGCAATAACAACAAGTGCTACCGATGTTATTCTCATTATCATCTCAACTGTTTCCGGCATATTTAATGCGAAACAGAGAATTCCTAAAACCGCTGCCACAAGGGCTAACACACCATCAATCATAACCCAACTCATAAATGCCTTGGGATTTAATGTAAATTTTTCTCTTTTTACCTCATCAGCAATAGGAGTCATAAGTTTTTCAACATAGTCCTGACCCTTTTCTTCGCCTTGAAAACCGGCAGGACGAGGGCCAACCTCTTTACAAACTTTTCTGATTTCCCTGATTGCAAAATTCGAACATTCACGAACTTTTGACGGGTAGTGAGTATTACTTTCGTATGCTTTCAAAACAGAAACCTCCCACTATACGAATATATACTGTATAATTGTATCACACATTTTTTGTTAAGTCACTATTATTTTTAAAATTTTTGGAAATATTGACATTACATAAAAAAAAGAATAAACTATATGCGATAATATAACTGAAAATCAGGAAGCACAATATGAAAAGAAAACAATCCAAAATCAAATTATTTCTTTTAGTAGCCCTTGTGTCTATTTTAGGACTGCTTGTTATCTTATATGCAGTTTTCTGCCGTGGCGGTGAATATAATAAGGTAAATATCAATATAAATCAGGTTGAAAATACCACTGTCCCGCAAGAAACTCCAACAGAAGAAAACCCTGCATCGGAAGAAAACACATCAGAAAAATCTGAAGAGAAGCCCGAGGAAAAACCCGCTGTTGATTGGGCAAAATATGACCCGGAAAAAGTGCTTAAAGGTGAAAATTGGTACTTGGCTTTAATCAGCAAAAAGTATCCCCTCGACCGTAACTATCTTCCGGCAACATCAATCATCCTTGAATCAAGTAAAGTAACAGTGGATTCTCGTGTTGCAGAAGCTTACAAAAAAATGTATGACACTGCAAAGGCTGACGGAGTAACTCTTACCCCATATTCAGGCTACTGCAGTTATCAGACTCAAAAAACAATGTACAACAACAAACTTCAATCTTTCCTTACAGGAATGAGCGAGGAAGAAGCAAAAATTAACACAGAAAAACGCATTGAACCTGCTGGCTGCAGCGAAAATGGTGCAGGACTTGCTGTTGATATAGGCAGTGCAAGTGCAGGCTTTGCCTCAACTCAGGAATTTAAATGGCTTACACTAAATGCTCACCATTACGGATTTATTCTCCGTTATCCTGAAGACAAAACTGAAACTACAGGCATGATTTATCAGCCATGGCATTGGCGTTATGTGGGCATTGATGCTGCAACGGAAATAAAAGAAAATAACCTCTGCCTTGAGGAATATTTAGGTGCAGTATAAAATAATATAAATTCGTATGGCGGGGATTTTGCCCCGCCATTATTTTTTACAAATTGGAGTTTGTCGAACTGAAATTCTGCATAAAATGGTAGGGTGGGGTCTTGACCCCGCCGTTAGCATATCGCATGGTTTATTCGGCGGGGTCAAGACCCCGCCCCACCGATAATCATTAAAAAATAATTTATCTTTTGTTCAAAAAATTCAAAAATATTTAATCAAGAGTATGTAATA
>JAZSBY010000067.1:0-2926 GCA_045602655.1 Candidatus Fimenecus sp.
TTACCTCGTTTTACACTTGTTGGTGCTACAACCCGTGCAGGTCAGCTTACAGCACCACTTCGTGACCGTTTCGGTGTTATTTTAAGACTTGAGCTCTATACACCTGAAGAACTTTCACAGATTGTAAAGCGAAGTGCAGGAATTCTTGATATTTATGCAGATGATAAGGGTGCATTGGAAATCGCATCCCGCTCCCGTGGTACACCAAGAATTGCCAACAGACTTTTAAAGCGTGCTCGTGACTTTGCACAGGTTATGAGTAACGGTGTAATTACCGAAGATAACGCAAAAATTGCCCTTGGCAGAATGGAAATTGACAATATCGGTCTTGATAATATTGACAGACTTATGCTTACCACTATGATTCGCAATTTTAACGGTGGTCCTGTGGGACTTGAAACAATTGCAGCTACAATAGGTGAGGAGGCTGTCACAATTGAGGATGTTTATGAGCCGTATTTAATGCAAATCGGTTTCTTGGCAAAAACTCCTCGTGGCAGAGTTGTAACTCCCTTGGCATATAAACATTTAGGCATAGAATTTTCAAACACAAACAATAAGGCGAATTCCCAAACATCACTTTTTTAAGGAGTAAAAAATATGGGCAGACTTTTTGGAACAGACGGTGCTCGTGGCGTTGCAAATACAGAACTTACTTGTGAATTATCAATGCAAATTGGTAGAGCAGCAGCTATGGTGCTTAGTAAAAACTTAAACGGTAAAAGGCCAAAAGTGCTTATCGGTATGGACACCCGTGCATCTTCAGAAATGCTTGAAAGTGCAATTACAGCAGGTCTTTGCTCCGTGGGTGCAGATGTTTTGCAGTTAGGTGTTGTGCCAACTCCTGCAGTTGCATTTTTAGTGCGTGAATACGGTTGTGATGCAGGTGTTATGATTTCTGCGTCCCACAACCCTTGCGAATATAACGGAATTAAGATTTTTCAGTCAACAGGATATAAACTTCCTGATGCACTTGAAAACGAAATCGAAGAAATCATCCTTGACAATGTTATGGAAATTCCAACTCCCATCGGTGGCGAGGTTGGTCGAGTTGAGAGAAAATCAGATGCAATCAATGACTATATTGAGCATCTTCTCACAGCGACAAATATGAGCTTCAAGGGTTACAAAATCGCTCTTGACTGTGCAAACGGCTCATCAAGTGTTTCTGCAGAGGAGGTTTTCACTCGTCTTGGTGCAGAGGTTGTTGTAATCAGTGCGGAGCCTGACGGTGTGAATATCAATAAAAACTGTGGCTCAACTCATCTTGAAAATTTACAGAAAGTTGTTGTTGAAAATGGTTGCCATTTAGGTTTTGCTTTTGATGGTGATGCTGACAGAATGTTGGCAGTTGACCACACCGGTGCAGTAGTTGATGGTGACAAATGTATCGCAGTTTGTGCCAAGCATATGAAACAATTGGGCAAGCTCAAAAAAGACACAGCAGTTGTTACTGTTATGAGTAATATGGGCTTCTTTAAATTCTGTGAGGAAAACGGAATTAAATGTGAAAAGACAAAGGTCGGTGACCGTTATGTCCTTGAAAATATGAGTGCTAACGGTTATAGCATCGGTGGTGAGCAGTCAGGTCACATTATCTTCTTGCAATATGCAACAACGGGTGACGGACAGCTCTCTGCAATTCAATTACTTGCTGTTGTTAAAGATACAGGTAAAACACTTAAAGACCTTGCTGACGAAATGGAAGTTTATCCGCAGGTGCTTATAAATGTAAGAGTTTCTAACTTTGGTAAGGCACAGTTTCAGAAGGATAAGGAAGTACAGAATGCTATCAGGCAGGTTGAAGAAACACTTGGAAATGAAGGCAAAATTCTTGTTCGTCTTTCAGGTACAGAACCACTTGTTCGTGTAATGCTTGAGGGCAAGGATTACGATAAAATTAAGGAATTGGGCGAAAGTGTCGCTCAGGTTGTAAGAGAAAGGTTAGTATAAAATGCGTGTTGCCGATAACTGGAAAGATTATGAGCTTATTGACTGCTCCTGCGGTGAACGACTTGAGCGTTGGGGTAATGTTACACTAATCCGTCCCGACCCTCAGGTTATATGGAAAACAGAAAAGAAAAATCCACTTTGGAAAAAAGCGGATGCCGTTTATCACCGTTCACAAACAGGTGGCGGTAATTGGGAAATCAGAAACAAAATTCCCGATTTCTGGACTATCGGCTACCGTGATTTGACTTTTAATATTAAAACAATGGGCTTTAAGCACACAGGTCTTTTTCCTGAACAAGCAACAAACTGGGACAAGGTGGCAGAAATCATTAAAAATGCAGGTCGTGAAGTAAAGGTTCTCAACTTGTTTGCCTATACCGGTGGTGCAACGGTTTCTGCCCTTAAAGCAGGTGCTTCCGTGTGCCACGTTGACGCATCAAAGGGTATGACACTCTGGGCAAAGGAAAATGCTGTTTCTTCAGGTGTTGCCGATAAAAATGTAAGATGGATTGTTGATGACTGTATCAAATTCGTTCAAAGAGAAATCCGTCGTGGTAATAAATACGACATTATCATTATGGACCCACCGTCCTATGGCAGAGGACCGGGTGGTGAGGTCTGGAAACTTGAAAACGAGGTTTACGGGTTTGTTGAACTTTGCAGTCAGGTTTTATCCGACGACCCGCTTATGGTGCTTATAAATTCTTACACAACGGGTTTAAGCCCATCGGTTATGGAATATATTTTAGGTGCAGTTGTGAAAAAACGCTTTGGCGGTACAGTAACGGGTAGTGAAATCGGACTTCGTGCTACTGAAAACGGACTTGTACTTCCCTGCGGTGCAAGTGCAATTTGGGAGGTAACCACTGATTAAATCTTGGTTACAATTCTCAACGGCTATTTTTCCGTCATAACTCGTCTAAAATACTCGTTAATACACAAAGTATTGCCTGCGTTTTTTGACGGTTCTGAC
>JAZSBY010000068.1:0-18261 GCA_045602655.1 Candidatus Fimenecus sp.
CTGACGAGGGAGGTGGCACGAGCATAGCGAGTGACGGAGGGAGAGATAGGTTTATTGTTCGCTAAATCTCTCCCTCAGTCTCACTTCGTTCGACAGCTCCCTCGTCAGAGGGAGCCGAAAGATAACAAACCAATTCATCCCGACAAATTCAAATTTGTCAAAATTGTTGACAATTCAAGGCTTGAAATGATAAAATACAAACAAGAAATGACATAAAAAGGTGTTACTATGAAAAAGAGTAAAAAAATAATCAGCATAGTCCTTTCTTTAATTTTGATAATTGGCATAGCAACGACGGTTTTTATTGCAACTGCAAACACAAAGGAAACAGCAGTTGCTATTACCGTTGATAAGGCGGAGCTCTCCCCGGGAGAGTCTGCAACAGTTTCCGTAAAGGTAACAGCAAATTATCCTATTGCTACAATGTCAATTCCTGTATTTTATGACAAAAATCTTGTAACTGTCAGCGATGCAACGGCAACTTTAACTGATTATGCAGTTAAAAACGCTATAACAGAGCCACAAAGTGCCGATGTATCAAAGGTATACGCAAATACAGGCATAAATTCCGACAATTTTGGTTTTGTTCTTGCAACCTACATAGGCGGTGCAGGTAATGATGTACCCGAAACAATGGATAGTGTTGTACTTACCTTTAAAATTACCGCAAAGGTTGATGTTGCAGGTACAGAAACCATAAAATGTGTTTCTCAGTCCGCAAAAACAGAGGAAAACATTGCGGGTATGCTCTATTTCGGCTCCCCTGTAAGCGGAAATAATATCAATGCAGTTCCGGAAAACATTGAAAACATTGATTTGACTAATGCCTTGGCAAATGTTGTAATATCAACTACAGGAGCAACTCTAGTTGCAAATTCGGACACTCCGGCAGTGGTTGACTATGAAAACAACTATATTTATGGTGTTGAAGCAGGTGTAAGTGCTGAAGAATTGGCTGAATATTTCTCTGTTGTGAATGGAACATTCCAGATGGTTGCTAATGATGGTGGCTATACAAATGGTACAGGTGCAACTCTTGTTGTTAAGGACACTAAGGGTGTGGAAGTTGCTTCTTACATACTCGTAGTATTCGGCGACGTTGATGGTGACTCAGCTTTAACAGCAGCAGATGCTAACATTGTTAAAAACGCTTCTCTCGGTGGTTCTATTGAGGGGGATGCAAATAACATGGCAGCAGACGTTGATGGCGATACAGTTTTCGCAGCAGCTGACGCTAATATCGTTAAGAACGCTTCACTTGGTGGTGAAATTACAGTTAACCCATATGCAAAATAAAATATAAAACTCAAAGACGGGCTTTGTGCTCGTCTTTTTAAATTAGAAATTAGAAATTCGAATTTCGAAATTGAGTTAAAAGATTATATGGAATAAATTAGTTCTGTTTTAACATTTTTACCCAATCCTGTCTTGACACGGTGTTTATTTTTGTGTAAAATAATATAGATAGTATGGAATAGTGTTATTCTGTGCTAACTTATCTTAATTTCCTTACATATTTTTATATAGAGCGAAATTAAATATTTATTATTAGGGAGGGACAAAACCTATGATTTCTATAGGTGTGGCTGTCGTTATTGCCGTTGTCTCTGCTGTTGTATTAGGAGCATTGGGCTTTGTTGCCGGCGGTATTTATCGCAAAAAGGTTGCTGAGGCTAAAATCGGCTCCGCTAACGAAGAAGCATTAAGAATTGTTAATCAGGCAGTACAGACTGCTGAAAGCAAGAAAAAAGAGGCTATTCTTGAGGCTAAACACGAAATACACAAGTTAAGAAACGAAGTTGACAAGGAACTTCGTGAAAGACGCGCAGAGGTTCAAAGACAAGAACGCAGAATCGTTCAAAAAGAAGAAAATCTTGACAAAAAAACTGAAAACCTTGAAAAGAAAGAGGAAACCCTTACTGAAAAAATCAAGGCTGCTGATGCAAAGTTGGAAGAAGTTGAAACACTTAAACGCAGTCAGCTTGAAATGCTTGAGAAAATCAGTGGTTACTCAAAAGAACAAGCAAAAGTTATCCTTTTACAGGAGCTTGAGGAACAGCTTACTCACGAAAAGGCTGTCAAAATCCTCGATTTTGAACAGAGAACTCGTGACGAAAGTGATAATCTTGCTCGTGAGATTATTTCAGGTGCTATTCAGCGTTGTGCAGCCGACCACGCTGCAGAGGCAACAGTTTCTGTTGTTGCACTTCCAAATGACGAAATGAAGGGTAGAATTATCGGCCGTGAAGGTCGAAACATCAGAACTCTTGAAACAATTACAGGTGTTGACCTTATTATTGACGACACTCCTGAGGCTATTACTGTTTCAAGCTTTGACCCTGTTCGTCGTGAGGTGGCTCGACTTACTCTTGAAAAACTTATTCAGGACGGTAGAATTCATCCTGCACGCATTGAGGAAATGTTTGAAAAATAAAAGCGTGAAGTTGAACAGACAATTAAACAAACAGGTGAAAGAGCAGTTGTTGATGCAGGTGTCAACGGAATTCATCCTGAACTTGTTAAGCTTCTCGGTAAACTTAAGTACCGTACAAGCTTCGGTCAGAATGTGCTTAACCACTCTCTTGAGGTTTCATACATAGTCGGTCTTATGGCTCAGGAACTTGGTACCGATGTTAAGCAGGCTAAACGCGCAGGTCTACTTCACGATATCGGTAAGGCTCTTGACCGTGAATTTGAAGGTACTCACATTGAACTCGGTGTTGAAGCTGCTAAAAAATACAAGGAAAACGACAAGATTTGTCACGCAATTCAGGCTCACCACGGTGAAATTGAGGCTAAGACAATTGTTGCTGTACTTGTTCAGGCTGCAGATGCTATTTCTGCTGCTCGTCCGGGGGCAAGACGCGAAAATGTTCAGAACTACATTAAACGCCTTGAAAAACTTGAGGAAATCGCAACATCATTTGAGGGTGTTGAAAAATCATTTGCTATTCAGGCAGGTCGCGAAATCAGAATTATGGTTAATCCTGAACAGGTTTCCGACGAAAAGATGGTTATTGTTGCTCGTGATATTGCAAAGAAGATTGAGGATGAACTTGAATATCCGGGACAAATCAAGGTTAATATTGTTCGTGAGAACAGAGTAATAGATTTTGCAAAGTGATAAAATTAGCGTCTTTTCACTTTTTCACCCTTGACTTACACTCGTAAGCCTGCGGTCTCAAAAGCAAAAATCCATCTAAATTTAAACACTTTGAATAAAACGAGAAAAAAACTATGCCCCGTGGTCTTTTGGCTTCGGGGCAAATTAAACTAAATCTATATATAGAAACGGTGTGCTTATGTCACGCGAAATCAAAATTTTATGCGTTGGAGATGTAGTTGGTAGTCAAGGCTGTGATTTCCTTCGCAAAACTCTTTCTGATTTTAAGAGAAAGAACAACATTGATATCTGCATCGTAAACGGTGAGAATTCTGCCGTTGGCAACGGAATGTTGCCAAATTCTTGCAACCATATTTTTACAAGCGGAGCAGATTTTATTACAGGCGGAAATCACTCATTAAAAAGACGAGAAATTTTTGAGTTTCTTGACAATAGTGAAAATATTATTCGTCCTGCTAACTTTGGCGAAGGTGTCTGGGGTAGGGGCTTTGGAATAATTGATAAAGGTGCCTATAAAGTGGGTGTTATCAATCTTCTTGGCAGAGTCTGGCTTGAAGGGCATCTTGACCCATTCAGTAAAGCAGAGGAAATAATTGAAGAAATAAAAAAAGAAACAAATATTATCTTAATTGACTTTCACGCAGAGGCCACTGCCGAGAAAAAGGCTTTCGGATACTATTTTGACGGAAAAGTCAGTGCGATTTTCGGTACTCACACGCACATTCAGACCTCTGATGCTCAGATTATGGCAAATGGCACTGGGTATATTACTGATTTAGGTATGACGGGTCCCGAGGAATCCGTCCTTGGCGTGAAAAAAGAGATAATTATTGATAAATTTAGAAAAGGTTTTACAACAATGTTTGAAACCGCTGATACACCTTGTTTTATGCAGGGCTGTGTCTTCACAGTAGACAAGAATTCAGGAAAGACAGTAAATGTTGAAGCCGTAACGGTGAGGTGAATTGTAAATGAGGAAAATCGCAAAGCTTATAGCATTGATTTTGTGTATAGCTCTGTGTTTTTCTGCTTGTAAAGGCAAGGAAAACAGCGAAGAAAACAGCACCTCAACTCCTGATGAAACAACAGTTCCGGAAAATTCCTTTGCAATTACAGACGGAAAAGTTGTTCTGCCTTATAACAAGACGGATGGAATAAATCCGTTTTTTGCCCAGAGTTATGAAAATATTTATTTAAGCTTGCTTATATATGAACCACTGTTTTCCGTTGACAGTAATTATACAACAACAGGTGTAGTTGCTGAAAGCATAGATGTAAACGGCAAGGTTGCAACGGTGAGAATCAAGCATAATATTACTTGCAGAGGACACGAAAGCATAAACGCTCATGATGTGGTTTATTCTTTTAACCTTGCAAAGGCTTCATATTATTGGGGCAACAATTTGGATGGAATCACCAACGCACAGGCAATCGACGATTATACTGTCAGCTTTAATCTCAATTTTAAGGACCTATATGTTGCCGGAAAATTAAACTTTCCTATTGTGAAAAAAGGCACGGCAGACAGCAAAACATCAACGCCCGCAGGTAGTGGAAAATATGCTTTTGCACAGGACAGATTAGTAAGTGTCGCAGATGGAACCAAGATTATTTCCCTTGTTGAAATCAGCAACCGTGAAAGTGTTGAGGATGCTCTCAATATCGGAATGGTGGATGTGTTTTTCAGCGATTTATCCGATGAAAGCTATAAGGTTGCTGCAGGAAATATAACCGAAGTAACTTTAAGCAATATGATTTACCTGGGACTTAACAGTAGCCGTGGAGCATTGAACAAATATATTAGAAATGCTGTTGCAGCCAAATTAGACAGCGAAAATATCGCTCTGTCTTCTTATCAAGGTCACGCAATAGGGTTTAAATTACCTGTAAATCCTGAAAGCACAGTTGCAGACGAAATTACAAAAATAGAAACCAAGGGAAACAAGGAATTAGCCAATAATATTATTGACCGTTGCGGATATACAAGATATTCAGGTAGTGCAAAGACTAATGGGGCTTATACTCTTTCTCTTTCGTTAATCGTCAATAAGGACAATAAGTTCCGAGTTGCGGCAGCATATAATATTGCAGATTCCCTTAAAGAATGCGGATTTTTAGTTAATGTTCAGGTTTTGACTTTTGCCGACTACTCTCAAAGAATTTCGTCGGGAAATTATGATATGTATATAGGTGAAATAAAGCTTGACGGTTCAATGGATATCAGCAGATTCTTTATGGATGAAACAAACTTCAGTGCAGGCATAAATAAATCTGAAAAATCAGCCACAGAATATTTTAGATACCGTGCAGGTGAAATATCTGCAAAAGAGTATTATGAGATATTTGCCGACGAATATCCATTTGTTCCGATTGCATTCAGAACGGGATATACAGTTTTGTCAGATGATATTAAAACAATGGATTTAAGACAGATGCCGTTTAATTTATATAATGGTATTCAGTGAACCAAAATAAGGTGAAATTATGAAGTTCTCCGATGACATCAAATACATCAAAGGTGTTGGGGAAGCCAAGGCATTGGCGTTCCGTTCTGTTGGTGTGTCAACTGTCGGGGAACTTTTGCGTTTTTATCCCCGTGCCTATGAGGATTGGAGCAATATTGTTCCGATTTCACAATGTTTAATCGGTGAGAATGTGTGCATTAAGGGAACGGTTATGTTTCCTGTGAAAAACGAGCGTGTTCGTGGTGGAATGCTTATCGCAAAAGCCACTATTACAGATGGCGACGATGTTGTTGCTGCAACATTTTTTAACAATAAATATATTGATAAAATGCTTAAAAGTGGAGAAGAATACCTTTTTTACGGAAAAATTACTCTTGGTAAGTTTTCTGCAAGAGAAATGGTTTCTCCTATGTTTATCAAAACAACACAGAGTGTAGAAATAAAGCCCATTTACCCACAGAATAAGAATATTACATCAAAAATCATTCAGTCGGCAGTGCAGAATGCCTTGGAAAAAATTGAAACCATTCCCGAATATCTGCCAAAAGAAATTGTAGAGAAATATAACCTGGTTTCTCTTGATACTGCTATCAGGAACATTCATTTCCCGAAGGATGACGAGGACTTGCAAAAAGCAAGGGAAAGACTTATTTTTGATGAGCTTTTTATTTTGCAGTTAAGTTTACTCTCTTTGAAAAATGAAAATAAAGAAGTAAAAACGAAAAATATTATAGTAAAAGATTATACGGAGGAATTTTTTGAACTTCTACCTTTTACTCCCACAAATGCACAGAAAAGAGCTGTAAAAGAAGCAATCAGCGATATGCAAAAGGGAAAACAGATGAACAGACTTTTGCAAGGTGATGTTGCTAGTGGTAAAACTGCGGTTGCAGCAGCCATTGTTTATTCATCATCCAAAAATGGTATGCAGTCCGCTCTTATGGCACCAACGGAAGTTTTGGCAACACAGCATTTTGAAACATTTACTAAACTTCTCAGTGATACAGGCATAAAATGTGAGTTGTTGGTGGGCAGCACAAAGGCGAAGGACAAGAAGGAAATAAAAGAAAGACTAAAAAAAGGCGAGATAGATTTAATAATCGGTACACACGCTCTTATTCAAGAGGATGTTGAATTTGAAAAATTAGGTCTTGTAATTACCGATGAGCAACATCGTTTTGGTGTAAAACAGAGGACCGGACTTTGCAGTAAGGGCGAAAATCCCCATGTTTATGTTATGAGTGCAACACCAATTCCTCGTACACTTGCTCTTATTTTCTTTGGAGATTTGAATGTTTCAATTCTTGACGAATTACCACCCGGCAGACAGAAAATTGATACTTATTCTGTTACATCTGCAAAAAGAGGCTCAATGTTTGAGTTTATAAGAAAGCATCTTGATGAGGGGTATCAGGCTTATATTGTTTGTCCCCTTGTTGAGGAAAGTGAAATGATGCAGGGCATTATGTCTGCAGAGGAATACTATAAAAAAGCACAAGTACCGTTTAACGGATATAAATTAGACCTTCTTCACGGAAAAATGACACCCAAGAAAAAAGATGAAGTTATGTTGAAGTTTAAAAATGGGGAAACACAGCTTTTAATTTCAACAGTGGTTATTGAGGTTGGTGTTGATGTGCCAAATGCCGTTATAATGGTTGTAGAAAATGCTGAGAGATTCGGACTTTCACAGCTTCATCAGTTGCGTGGTCGTGTTGGCAGAGGTCAGGCAAAATCCTCTTGTATTCTTGTGACGGACGCCAAGGGTGACGAGGCAAAGGCAAGAATGCGGATTATGTGTGAAACTACTGACGGCTTTAAAATCGCCGATGAGGATTTGCGACTTCGCGGACCCGGTGATTTCTTTGGTACAAGGCAACACGGTTTGCCCAAACTTAAAATAGCAGACATTCTGACGGACACAAAGATTCTTACACAGACGCAGAGTCTGGCGGTTTCTATAATGGAAGAAAACAGACTTTATGAGAAAGAAGAATATCGTCAGATTGGTAAGCTTGTGGCAAAGAAAATACAGAGTTTACAAGTTGTTAATGCAGCAAACACAATTTAGAAAAAATTGATATGTAAAATCAGCTCAAAAAACAAGAAGGATGTTTTTATGAATGAGATTAAAGGATATTTAAGAGATTTTAGGATTGATGTTCCAAAGATAATTTATGATTGTCCGGGAATTAAAGTTTTTGGGCGAGTAATTAAATCCATTGTTTTCTCGACCGATGTGAGCATAATACGAAATTGTAATGCAGACGCGGTTATCGCTGTATATCCGTTTACTCCTCAACCCGTGATTACTCAAGCGGTTATGATGGCTGCAGATTGTCCTGTTTTTGTTGGTGTTGGTGGTGGACTTACAAAGGGTGAAAGAGTAGTCAATCTTGCCAGACACGCAGAATATCAGGGTGCAACGGGTGTTGTGCTTAACGCACCTACAACTAACGAAAGTATAAAGGATGTGGCAAAGGTTGTTGATTTGCCCATTGTAATAACCGTTGTAAAAGAGGATGATATACAGGCACGACTGGACGCAGGAGCACAAATTCTCAATGTGTCAGCCGCAGCAAAAACTCCTGAATTGGTAGCGGAAATCAGAAAGAGTTTTCCAACAGTGCCAATAATAGCAACGGGTGGACCAACTGAGGAAAGCATAAGGGCAACTATTGAGGCGGGAGCAGACGCAATTACATGGACTCCACCGTCAAACGGTGAGGTTTTCCGTGATATTATGGAGGCTTATCGTAAAGGTAATCCGCATCCGTAAACATAAAAGGGGTATGATACATGTATATTTTTAAACCGATATTAGATAAAAACTGGGAAAATACAGGGAAGAATGATGCAAAGAGAATAGCAAGTCAGACAGAGCCTGCGGGATTAGAACAAATCCTTGATATTCCATACATAGACGATGGTCACAGAGGTCATCTTCTCGACATTTACTATCCTGAAGGGACAACTGAAAAACTTCCTGTGATTATTGATGTTCACGGTGGCGGATGGATGTATGGTTACAAGGAAATTAACAAGTATTTCTGCTTAAAGCTTGCACAAAAAGGGTTTTTGGTTGCATCAATTAACTACCGCCTTGCAGGTGAGGTGCTTTTTGACGACCAGATTCGTGATATTTTTTCAGCCCTTATGTGGTTAGGAAAGAATCTTAAGGATTACCCTGCTGATATGGATAACATCTTTCTTGCAGGTGACTCTGCAGGGGGACATTTTGTCTGTGTTACAACCGCAATTAACCTTAATGAAGAAATGCAGAAGGATTTTGGAGTGGAATATGTGGGATATGATTTTAAGGCAGTTGCTGCAATTTGTCCTGCCATAGACCTTTTGAGTCCGAATTTCTTAATGAATGTAAATGTACCCGTGCTTTTAGGTGAAAACTGGAGAAAGAGCAAATTCAAGAAATATATGATGGTTAAAAATCTTGTCAGCGATAGGTTTCCACCATTTCATATTCTCACGGCAGAGGGTGATGGTCTGCTTAAAAAACAAGCTCCGATTCTTGCAGATATTTTCAGAAAAAACAATGTTGAATTTCGTTTCTGCAATTTTACAGGACAGTTAAACGGGAAATATTTAGGTCATGTTTTTAATGTGGTTGACCCGTTTTCAATTTATGGTGAGCAGGCAAACACAGATATTACAGATTTCTTTAAGAGTAAAATGTGATTTATTGCCATTTTGTGACTTCTGTTGTCGGTTGACTTGACAAACAGGGGGCAAATATGGTTTAATAAACATATAGAAATTTACGAGAAAGGTGAAAATTATGAAAAAAGTAATTGCTTTGTTATTAGTATTGGTTATAGTTGTTTCAACTTCAGTTTTTGCACTTGCAGCCAACCCCGATGTTGGTAACGGAAATGGCGAAGACACTATTCCTTGGGAAGACATCATTGGTGGGGGCGTTGTTAAGGGCGACCTTAACGGTGACGGCAAGGTTTCTTCTATTGATGCGAGAAAGGCTTTGCAGAAGAGTGTCGGTTCAGATACCGTTTCA
Source organism: Candidatus Fimenecus sp. (assembly GCA_045602655.1). Taxonomy (GTDB): domain Bacteria; phylum Bacillota; class Clostridia; order Oscillospirales; family Acutalibacteraceae; genus Fimenecus. The sequence goes on from JAZSBY010000068.1 coordinate 9,617, forward strand.
AGCAAGGATTTGAAGGCTGCCGATTTCAATAATGATGGTAAGATTACAGCCTATGATGCTCGTCAGATTTTGAAGCTTGCAGCAGGATAAAAGATAATTTTTACTATAGAACGATGCCTATTTGAGATAGCTTTAGGCATCGTTTTTCGTTTCTTGTTTCCTTGACAAAATGTTGAATATATGCTTTAATTTTATTTAGAAATTTTATGTTTACGGGAGATAATAAAGATGAAAAAGTATATTGCGTTGACTTTGGCGTTTGTTATTGCGTTATCCGTTCTTCCACTTAGCGTTTTAGCTGCAACCAGCGGAAAATACACATACGAGGTTATTTCGGAGTCAGGAAAAACCTGTGTAATTACAAAATACAAAGGCACCGAGAGGAATTTAACTATACCATCTTCTCTTAATGGTTATACTGTTGTAGAAATAGGTCCTTACGCATTTTTTGATACAGAAGCATCAAGTGGAAATAAGGATTTAAGAAGTGTTACAGTTCCCTCAAGTGTACAAAAAATAGGTAAATTTGCGTTCAACCTCTGTCAGGGGCTTAATACAGTGAATCTTGCTGACGGCATAAAAGTTATTGAAGAGGGAGCATTTTTTAACTGTAAAAATCTTGCTACAATAAATTTGCCGGACTCAATCACTTATATAGGAAGAAATATTCTTCATGACACAAAGCTTATGCCTTTGTTGGAGCAGTATGAGAGAGAAGACCCTCAATTACCTGCAACAGAGCCGATTTTTGATATGACCGGTTGGACAAATGGTGCACTTTATATAGGCAAACATCTTATGGCGGTTGACCTTACAAAATCAGGCAGTTTTTCTGTTAAAGACGGAACAAAAACTATTGCCGGTGAGGCTTTTTATTGGTGCGACAAGCTTACAAGTGTTTCTATTCCTAATAGCGTGGTTTCAATAGGCGAATACGCTTTCTATAATTGTAAAGGGCTTAAATCTTTATCGCTTTCTAATAGTATCACAGTAATCGGACAATCAGCATTTAATCTCTGTGAGAAACTTCAGACAATAAACATCCCGTCAGCGGTTAAGGAAATTAGCGATTGGGCATTTACAGGCTGTAAGGCGTTAAAGAGTGTTACAATTCCTTCAAACATAAAGAGAATCGGCACAGGTGCTTATTGTGCATGTACTTCTTTGGAATCAGTTAAAATCAATAGTGGTGTTGAGGAAATCGGTAAGGCAGCATTTTACGGATGTACGGCACTTTCAAGCGTTTCCGTTGCAGACAGCGTAAAATCAATCGGACAGAATGCTTTTGTAGCAACAAAATTATATAATTCAAGTGGAAATTGGAAGAATAATGCTCTTTATGTAGGCAACCACCTTGTTGGAGTAAAGACATCGGTTTCCGGTGCATATTCTGTTCCCGCAGGAACAAAGGCAATTTCTGAAGACGCATTTGTACAACGCACAAAAATAACGGAGATTTACATTCCAAGCAGTGTAACAGGAATCAGCAACGGCACATTTAGGACTTGTACTTCTCTTAAAAACATTTCAGTTGCAGGGGATAACGGATATTATTCTGCACAGAGTGGTGTTTTATATAGTAAGGATTCAAGCAAACTTATTTGTTGTCCTGCTTCAAATTCGGCATCTGCTATGACGATGTCCGATGGTGTAAAAGCTGTTGCAGATTATGCTTTCTACGGCAACAAAAATCTTGTAAATGTTAAGCTCTCAAAGAACTTGAACTCAATAGGTGAATATGCTTTCTATGACTGTAACAGCCTTAGTTCTATCGAGGTTCCCGAAAGTGTAAAATCCATTGGAGAATGGGCTTTTGCTGCATCAGAAAAGCTTACGGTTTATGTACACTCCGGTAGTTATGCAGAGGATTATGCAAAAACAAATCAAGTAAAATATGATTACTTGGGTATTACACTTAAGGATACTGCAAATGGTGTAGTTGTTTCTTCAGATACCAAGGGAATACTTCCAACAGATGCCAAGCTTAGTGTAGCAGTTTCAAAAAAGACTGACGGAAGCTTATATTCAATCAATGTTACAAGTGGTGGAGCAACAGTTTCTCCTAACGGAAATGTGACTGTGAAAATTTCTGTACCAAGCGGAATGGATGCAGATTCCTGTAAGATTTATCTCGTTTCAGGCGATGATTATACTTATATGAATGCGTATGCTGAGGACGGATATTTGGTATTTAATACCACAAAACTTGGCGACTTCCTTGTTACAACAAAGTTGTTGACAACTCTTGTAGGTGATGCCAACGGAGATGGAAGAATTACAGCTATTGATGCTCGTATAGTTTTGCAGATTGCTGCAGGAACAAAAACCGTGTCAAATGAAGAAATAGCATTGTTGGATGTTTCAGGTGACGGAAAGATTACAGCCATTGATGCACGAAGATTGCTTAAAATTGCAGCAGGCGGTATGTAATTGAAAAATCGATAAAGAAAGACCTTGCAGAATTTTCTGCAAGGTCTTTTGTTTAAGTACTATAAAATGTCTTCGTTGTTTATAACCTTTAAAGGTGTTTCTTCAAGACACAAACGAATATCGTCTTCTGTTATTTCTTCAGGCAAATCTTCAATTTTTTCTCTTAAACGGGAATGACGATATATGGGGTCGTGAGCATCACTTGCTATAAGCGTAGCAAATTTTCGCTTTATGAAGTCAAAAGCCATATTCTGCGGTTCAGGTCCGTTTTTGCCACGCAGGCTGTCAATATTAACCTGAAAAAGAATAGGACGGTCAAGAAGTTCATCAACAAGGGAATAATCCCTGTGGAATTCAAGATAACGCTCGGGATGTGCAAGAATAGGCGTATATCCTCGGTCAAGAAGTTCATCAAACCACATCGGAACATTGTCTGTACGGAAAGGACCAAGGGGCATTTCGCAGAGCATATATCTTGAATGGTTGATGGTTAAATCGTCAAGACTATCTGCAGCAAAGATTTTGTTTGAAAGGAAAAGCTCTGCTCCCGAAAACAGTTTAAGGGGAATTTCTTCTTCAGCTAATGCGTCAGCAAGAATTTCGAATTTTCTGTCCCGTTCTTTTGTGAATTCGTGGAGATGTTTAAAATCAAAAAAGTGTGGAGTGAGAACCAATGTGTCACACCCGTTTTCGTAGGCGTCACGGCACATTTCAACAGATTCTTCAAGGCTTTGTGCACCGTCGTCAATGCCATACAGAATATGACTATGAATATCTATCATTTTACATCATCTCCTTCAGACTCGGTTTCTTTTGAGTAGTGGAAAATATGAATTATTCCCTCGTCGTTTAGTATTTTGAGCATAACAATTGTGAGAGGGAGAATAAAAATGCCGATAACACCAAAAATCTGTGAGCCAAGGAACATCGCTGTAATTGTAAGGAATGCGGGAAGACCTAATTGGTTTGCAACGAGTTTAGGTTCAATGATTTGTCTGATAACTGTGATGCAGGCATAAATTACGAAAAGCCCGATTGCTAAGGCGTAGTTACCGGTGAAAAGATTATATACTGCCCACGGAATGACAACTGTGCCTGTGCCCAAAACGGGAATAATATCAACAATGGCAGTAAGAGCTGCTATTATGAGAATATATCCACTGTTATATATACCTAAAAGTTTTAATATGAACAAGCCAACGCACAATTCTGTAAAAGTAACAGAAATAATCAAGCCGTATGCCTTGGCGTATTTTCCGAGAGCAGGAATCAAAAGTCTTTTTGAATGGACAATTTTTTCTCTTGTTTCCTCGCGGAAAAGACCTAACACTAATTTTTTGAAGGTTTCAAAATCAGCGGTTATGAAGCAACAAGTAATAATACTTATAACAAAGGAAACCAATGTGGTTGGTATCTGCTTTGCTGTGTTCCACACGCCTAAAAGTGGAGTAGAAAGAACGGCAAAGTCAAAATCAGGCATTGTTATTGATGTTGTGCCACTTGCAAGTGAGTCAAGTTTTTCGCTGATAAAGTTTATTGCAGGTGCAGAAATCTTTTCAGGGAGAATAGAGATGAAACTAACTATATATCCTTCGATTTCAGAAACAAGAGAGGGTAAGTCCTCAAATTTGATTAAAATATACTGAATAAAGCCTTTAAGCTCTGTAAACAACCAAACAAGTAAAACAACTACAACTGAAATCAAAGCAATAAAGGTTAATAAAACTGTTATTGCAGAAACCGGACCTTTTTTCAAGGGTGTTTTTTTGCAGATGAAGTTTACCGGTCTTTGTAATATATATGCAACGATAACTGCAGCTACAATTGGCAATATTGCTCCAAAGACATATTTAAAAAACAAATAGAAGAGAGCAAGGACAACGGCTATATAAGCAATATTGATTATAAAATTCCTCTTTTTTTCAATTCCTGTCATAATTGATTCTCCAAATCAAACATATATATTTATATAATAAACTATTTTATCATAAGTATCAATGCAAAAAATGTATTTTATGTAAATTTTTCTAAAAATTCAGCAAAAAATATTTGCAAATATATAGCAATTTACTCTTTATTATGTTGTACTTTTGTGATAGAATATTCAAAAGTATATTAAAATGCTTGATTATACCTTTTTTTACATAATCACATAAAAAGTAAGGATGTGAATTCTTTAATGTATGTTGCAGTAATGGGTTATGGTACTGTTGGTTCAGGCGTAGTTGAAGTGCTTACAAAAAACCACGACAGTATTGTAAAAAGAAGCACACAGAAAGAAATGGAAGTTAAATATATTCTTGATTTGAGAGATTTCCCCGGGGACCCTCACGAGGATAAAATGATAAAGGATTTTAACATTATTCTTAATGACGATGATGTTAAGGTTGTAGTTGAAACAATGGGTGGACTTCACCCTGCTTATGAATTTGTTTCATCCTGTCTTAAAGCCGGCAAGAGCGTTGTAACATCAAATAAAGAACTTGTTGCAGCGAAGGGCTGTGAACTTTTACAGTTTGCTCAGGAAAATAATGTTAATTTTTTGTTTGAGGCATCCGTTGGTGGCGGTATTCCGATTATCCGTCCTATCTCACAGTGCCTTGCAGCAAACGAGATTGACGAAATCGCAGGTATCTTAAATGGCACAACAAACTTTATTCTTACAATGATGATTGAAAAGAATATGAGTTTTGAGGATGCTTTAAAACTTGCTCAGGATAACGGATATGCAGAAAAAGACCCAACAGCAGATGTAGAAGGTCACGATGCTTGCAGAAAAATCTGCATTCTTGCATCTCTTTGCTTTGGTAAGCATGTATATCCTGATTCGGTTTATACAGAAGGAATTACAAAAATCACACTTGATGATGTTGCATATATCGGTGCATTCGGTGGTGTGATTAAACTTCTCGGAAGAGCTAAGAGAATGGATGACGGCAAAATTTTTGCTGTTGTTTCTCCTGCAATTGTAATGAATGGCAGTCAGTTGGCATCTGTTAACGATGTTTTCAATGCAATTCTTGTCCGCGGCGATGCAACAGGTGATGTTGTGTTTTATGGTAAGGGAGCAGGCAAACTTCCAACAGCATCAGCAGTTGTTGCCGATGTTATTGACTGTGCAAGAAATATGGATAGAAAGAAGCCTATCGGCTGGGGTGAAGCAGAAGAGAATTATGTTGTTGACTACAAGTCAGCGGTTAATCCTCTTTACATCCGTGCAGAGGTTACAGATAAGGCAAACGCATTACAGGATGTTGTTGCTACAATCGGTAAAGTTCAGGTGCTTGAATTTGCAGGTTGCAAATCAAATGAACTTGCTTTTGTAACATCTGCTATGGCAGAGGGCGAGCTTACAGAAAAGCTTAACAGTATTTCTTCAATCAACATAAAATCTCTTATCAGAGTTACTGATTATTAAGATAATTATTCCATTTAGGAGGCATATATGGGACTTATAGTTCAGAAATTCGGCGGTTCAAGTGTTCGTGACGCCGAAAGAGTTATGAATGTTGCCCAGATTGTTACTGATACTTACCGTGCAGGCAATGATGTTGTAGTTGTAGTATCAGCACAGGGTGACACAACGGATGATTTAATTGAAAAGGCTTATGAGATTAACTCAAAGCCATCAAAAAGAGAAATGGATATGCTTATGGCATCAGGTGAGCAGATTTCAATAGCACTTCTTGCTATGGCTATTGAAAAATTAGGCTGTCCTGCAGTTTCACTTCTCGGCTGGCAGGCAGGTTTTAACACAAGCTCTGCCTATGGTATGGCAAGAATTAAGAGTGTTAAAACAGACAGACTCCGTTCTGAAATTGACCGTCATAATATTGTTGTTGTGGCAGGTTTCCAGGGGCTTAATAAGTATGATGATTTGACAACTCTCGGCCGTGGTGGCTCTGACACAAGTGCTGTTGCTATTGCCGCTGCTCTTCGTGCAGACCGTTGCCAGATTTTCACTGATGTTGAAGGTGTATACACAGCTGACCCAAGAAAAGTGGAAAATGCAAAGAAGCTTCAGGAAATCACTTACGATGAGATGCTTGAACTTGCAACTCTTGGTGCACAGGTTTTAAATAATCGTTCAGTTGAAATGGCTAAAAAGTATAATGTTGAATTAGAGGTTCTCTCAAGCCTTAAACGAGTTCCGGGTACAATTGTTAAGGAGGTTACCAAAATGGAAAAAATGCTTATCAGAGGTGTTACAAAAGATACAGATGTGGCACGTATTTCAGTTACAAAAATCCCAAACACTCCGGGTGTTGCTTTTAAACTTTTTGATGTTCTTGCAAAACATAAAATCAATGTTGATATTATTTTACAGTCAATCGGTCGTGACAGCACAAAGGATATTACATTCACAGTTTCAAAAAGCAATGCTGAGGAAACAGTTGAATGCGTAAAGAAAGTTTTTGATATTGACGATGCAGACATTATCTGCGATACATCAGTTGCTAAAATCTCAATTGTCGGTGCAGGTATGGAATCTCATCCCGGTACTGCGTCAAAAATGTTTGTGGCTCTTTACGAAAGAGACATTAACATTGATATGATTGCAACAAGCGAAATCAAAATTTCAGTTCTTATTGACCTTGAGGATGCTGACCGTGCAGTTAGTGCTATTCACAAGGCATTCTTCCCTGCGGAGTAAAGGGTAATCACTAATTCAAGCGAGGGTGAGTGTCTTGACGGTCAATTTTTTCCTATTCCGTCCCAAAATCCTCGTTAATACACAAAGTGTTGCCTGCGGTTTTGAAACAGAATATGAATAAATTTCTCTCGTCAATACAAAACACCATGCTTAAATCAGCGATTACTAAAAGACGATAAATGATAGATAGAGAGAGACCCACATGTGTTTCTCTCTGTTTTATAAAGAAAATTAAAGTGAAGGAGATATAAATATGACAGACAAGTTTGCAAAAGAAGGTCTTACCTTTGATGACGTGCTTCTCATTCCTGCAGAAAGCGATGTTCTTCCAAGTGATGTTGATATTTCAACTCAACTTACAAAAACAATTAAATTGAATACACCTGTACTCACAGCGGCTATGGATACAGTTACTGAAAGTAATATGGCTATTGCTATTGCTCGTGAAGGCGGTATAGGTATTATCCATAAGAATATGTCAATTGAGGCTCAGAAGGCACAGGTTGACAAGGTTAAAAGAAGTGAAAATGGCGTTATCAATAATCCTTTCTTCCTCTCTCCTGAAAACACAGTTCAGGAAGCAGACAATCTTATGCACCGTTATAAGATTTCAGGTGTTCCTGTTTGTGATGAAAATGGCAAACTTGTTGGTATCCTCACAAACCGCGATATGAGATTTATTGCTGATTACAGTGGTAAAATCAAGGATTATATGACAAGCGAAGGTCTTGTTACTGCTCCTGTTGGCACAAATCACGAAGAAGCAAAGAAAATCCTTATGAAACACAAGATTGAAAAGCTTCCTTTGGTTGACGAAGCAGGTTTCCTCAAAGGGCTTATCACAATTAAGGATATTGAAAAAGCAGTTAAATATCCGAATTCTGCAAGAGACTCAATGGGCAGACTCCTTTGTGGTGCTGCTGTTGGTGCTACTGCGGATGTGCTCGACAGAGTTGCAGCACTTGTTGAAGCAGGTGTTGATATGATTACTCTTGACTCCGCACACGGACACAGCCACGGAATTATCAATGCTGTTGCTAAAGTTAAGGCAGCATATCCCGACCTTCCTCTCATTGGTGGTAATATTGCAACTGCAGAAGCTACAAAGGCTCTTATTGATGCAGGTGCGGACTGTGTTAAGGTTGGTATCGGTCCTGGCTCAATCTGTACAACTCGTGTTGTTGCAGGTATCGGTGTTCCACAGATTACTGCAGTTTATGATTCAGCAAACGAAGCTGCAAAGCACGGTATTACAGTAATTGCTGACGGTGGTATCAAATATTCAGGTGAAATCGTTAAGGCTATCGCTGCAGGTGCTTCTGCTATTATGGTTGGCTCACTTGTTGCAGGTTGTGAAGAATCTCCAGGGGAGAGCGAGATTTACCAAGGCCGTCAGTTTAAGGTTTATCGTGGTATGGGTAGTATTGCTGCTATGAACAACGGTTCAAAAGACAGATACTTCCAGGCAAATAACAAGAAGCTTGTTCCGGAAGGCGTTGAAGGTCGTGTACCTTACAAGGGACTCCTGTCAGATACAATTTATCAGCTTATGGGTGGTCTT
>JAZSBY010000069.1:0-15130 GCA_045602655.1 Candidatus Fimenecus sp.
CCGTCACCTGCGGTGACACCTTCCCCTCGTAGGGGGAAGGCTTTAATAGGCTCCACCCTTGAGGGGCACGGGCATCCGGTGGATGCCGAATTAGTGCTGTCTGAGCCGACAGGCGAGTAATGGAGCTGGCAAATGCGTAGCATTTGACTGAGGGGGGAAGAAACATACAAACTCCAATTTATCGTGGATAAATATCTATAAACAGTAACCACCACATATCATTCAACTGTGACGGATTTTGCAAGGTTTCTTGGTTTATCAACATCAAGACCACGCTCTATTGTTGTGTGGTATGCAAGTAACTGTAAGGGGATTACAGTTAGGGATGGCATAAGATGTTTTGACACTTTAGGAACATAAATTATTTCGTCTGCGACTTCTTCAATTCCCCTTGTGTCTTCCTTTACAACTGCAATAACATAAGCCCCACGAGCATGAACCTCTTTGATGTTAGATACCATTTTGCCATAAAGATTATCGTCAGTAGCAATTGCCACAACAACTGTTCCTTCTTCAATAAGTGAAATGGTGCCGTGCTTTAATTCTCCTGCACCATAGCCCTCACAATGGATATATGAAATTTCCTTTAATTTAAGTGCACCTTCAAGGCAAAGTGGATAGTCAACTCCACGACCAATAAAGAATATATGCTCCTTTGTTGCGATGCGTTTTGAAAGGCTATTTGTAATATCGTTACAATCAAGAGCATTTCTTATTTTTTCAGGTAATACAAGAATTTCACCAGTAAAATCTTTAAGCTCGTCATCACTCATAAGACCCTTTTCGTGTGCCATATAGGCTGAAAGAATATAAGATACACCTAACTGTGCAGAGAATGCTTTTGTGGTAGCAACTGCGATTTCTGCACCTGCATTTGTGTAAATTACACCATCACTTTCCCTTGCAATGGTGCTGAAAAGCACATTCACAATGGATAAAGTGAATGCACCCCTTGATTTTGCTTCACGAAGTGACGCAAGAGTGTCTGCAGTTTCACCTGACTGACTTACAAAAATACAAAGGTCATCTTTGCCAAGAATGGGATTTCTGTATCTGAATCCACTTGCAATATCAACCATTACAGGCACTCTTACCATATCTTCAATAATATATTTTGCAGTAACACCAACATGGAAAGCACTGCCACAAGCAACGATATGAATTCTGCTAAGATTTTTTATAAAATTTTCAGGAAATTCAAAAGGAAGTAGAATTTTTTTATCTTTGATAAGAGGCGAAACAGTATCTTTTACGGCTTTTGGTTGCTCAAATATTTCCTTTGCCATAAAGTAATCATATCCACCTTTTTCGGCAGAATCAATACTTAAATTTATTGTTTTGATTTCTACCTTCTTCTCTTTTGCGTTTTTGTCAAAAACTTTAATGTCATTTTTTGTGATTTCAACAAATTCACCGTCGCTAACAATGTAGCATTCCCTTGTGTAGGGGAGAATTGCAGGAATATCGGATGCAAGATAATTCTGTCCGTCACCCTTGCCTACAATCATAGGGCTATCCTTTTTCATAGCAAATATTTTATCGTTATAGCCCTTAACAATCATAGCAACCGCATAAGAACCCTCTAATTTTTCAGCAGTTTTAATAAGAGTAGTTAATGCATCACCATCAAAAAGGCTGTCATAAACTTGTGCAATAACCTCGGTGTCTGTTTCTGATTTGAACTCATAACCTTTCGAAATAAGGTCATTTTTAAGTTCCATATAATTTTCAATAATACCGTTATGAACAAGTGTTACAATACCATTCATTGACTTGTGTGGGTGAGCATTTGTTTTGTCAGGTACACCGTGTGTTGCCCAACGAGTGTGACCGATACCGATATTACCTTGGGGATTTACATTGTCAACACAAGTCTGCAAATTATCAATTCTGCCTTTTTCTTTCACAATGGTAATATCGTCACCTTTTACAGCAATACCTGCCGAGTCATAGCCACGATATTCAAGACGACGCAGGCCCTCAATAAGGATTGGAGCCGCATCATTTTCACCTACAAATCCAACTATTCCGCACATAATATTTCTCCTTAAAGTATTATTTTGATTTCAAATGTCAACAATAGTTTAAAAGGGGGCAATAAAATGGAAACTTCCTATTTTAAACTCAATGCTAAAAAAAGAATGATGAAAAACTATTTCAGGTGTTTTATAGTTTCAGTTTTCCCAATTATATCTGTTCTTTTGCTTGTCTTTTTAAATTATTTTTTGTTGATATTGTTAAATAATGTAAGAGTGAATGAGATTTTTTCTCCCTATGCAGTATATATTCGTATATCCGTTTTGGCAGTAAGTATTATTTTGTCAGTTTTTATATGTAAAAGTATAAATCTTTTTGTCGATAGTTATTTTTTGCTTAAAGCACTCGGCAAAAGAGTAACTTTTATAAAAGCAGTCAAGTGTGTTACATTCCGTCAATGCATAACAAATTTTCTAGTGTCAATTGTTCGATTTTTCTTGTCTGTAAGTTGGTTTGCAGTTTACCTTTCTCCCTGTATTGCTGTTTCACTTCTTTTATTTTTCAGTTATAAAAAAGAGAATAACGGTTTTAACATAAACTTAACATTGTTCATTTCTGCAGTTTTGCTTTTAGTATTAGGTATTTCCTTCTTTTATACTACGCTGAAAAGATATGTTATGTGCTCTTTTGTAATTCTAACTGATGAAGAAAAAAATCCATTGAAGGTAATTGTAAAAAGCATAAATCTTATGGAGGGCAATTCAGTTAGATATGCTGTTTATTCCTTATCTTATTTTGGTTGGTTGTTGTCTTGTTTTCTTATCGTTCCTATATTCTATGTCCTGCCGTATATAACAATTGGAAAATGGTGCTTTAAAAATTCTCTGGAAGCACAAAAATTTACAGAACCTGAAAAGGAAAAACCAATTATATTTTATTTTACGAAAAGAATTGAAAATTAGACAAAAAAATTGGTGATTAGAAAAACTAATCACCAATATAAAATTTTATGAACAATTAAAGGATTTCACCCATTGTGCCGGGAGCACAGAGTGCAGCATTTGATTCGTCAGTATCAATGTGCATTGCAAGTGCAAAGTTAGGATGAACTCTAACTACAACATCACCGAATGTAAGTGTTCTGTCTGCTGATGCAACCTTAACTTCAACTACCTGTTTGTCTTGGAGACCGTATTTTTCAGCATCGTCCGGAGTCATGTGAATATGACGCTTTGCAACGATAACACCATTTTCAATTTCAATTTCACCTTTAGGACCAACGATTTTACAACCAGGTGTGTTTGCGATATCACCTGATTCTCTGACAACTGCCTGAACACCGATTGAACGAGCATCAGATGCAGAAATTTCAACCTGTGTAGCAGGTCTTACAGGACCAAGTATAGAAACACCCGGGAACTGACCTTTAGGTCCGATAACTGCGATTCTTTCCTCACAAGCATACTGACCCGGCTGAGAAAGGTCCTTTTTCTTTGTGAGTTCATAGCCCTCGCCAAAAAGGATTTCAAGGTGTTCTTTTGAAATGTGAGCGTGTCTTGCACTTGTTTCAACTAAAACTGTCTTTGCCATATATCATTCTTCTTTCTTTTAAATTTTCTACCTATATAATAGACCTTTTTTGACAATTTGTAAAGTGTAAATGTGTATAGATTTTACAGCAGTTCATCAAAGGATTTTATGTAATAATCAGCAATACTGCGGATTTCGTCTTCATCCCCAGCTGAACTTTTATCAAAAACACCGCAAGTGATAAAATTTGCCTTATTTGCACTTCGTATTCCTTCAATAATATCCTCGAAGACAATACATTCGTGGGGCTCTACCCCAATTCTTTTACTTGCCAGTAAATAGATGTCGGGTTCCGTTTTACCCACATTGATTTCACTTACATAAGCGGAATCTGTAAAAAAGTCAAAAATGCCGTGATTTTTTAGTGTCTGCTCGCACACAACCTTTTCACTTGCAGTTGCAAATGCCATTTTGACACCCTTGTTATGGAGCTTTTTGAGATAATCATAAACTCCTGATTTTAAACTCACTTTGGAAAGATAAGCATCCCTGCACAGTTGCAACCACTCTTCAACAATTTGGTCAGCACTTTCCTTAATATTATATTTTTCCTTTGTGTAAACCGCAGCAGCAGGTAAGTGCATATTTTTAATTATATCAATGTAATCCGTAGTAAGAGGAAGATTTCTTCTTCTGAAAAACTCTACATCAACATCATGCCAGATATGCATTGAATCAAGTAGTGTACCGTCAAGGTCAAAAATGGCGCCTTTAAAATCTTTAATATTCATATTATTCACCAAATACATATCTTTGTATAGCCTTTGCAACGCCTGCGTTGTCATTGGTGTCCGTTGTGAATTTTGCTGTGTTTTTAGCATAATCACTACCATTTGCCATAGCAAAGGAATAGTCGGCAAAGGATAGCATTGAGCAGTCATTTTCGCCGTCACCGAAACACATAACATTTGAGCCGTCAATGTTAAGAGCATCGCAAAGACCCTTAACAGCAAAACCTTTTGTGGCATTGATATGGGTCATTTCAAGATTTCCGTTTTTGCCCTCACCCTTTGGGAAAGAGGATGCAAAGGAAACTTTACCATTTCCTGCAATTGTTTCCTCTATTTCACTTCTTTGTAGGTCTGTTAGTGAAAGAATATTCAGCTTTTCAATACCGCTTGTGCCAATAAGGTCGCGAAGTTTTGGCACTTCTTTTATAAAATCTTTTAATAGGTTATAAATGTGAGGGGATACATGGTTTTCGTCAAACAATGAATAACTATCTGAATTCATATAACAGTCACCCTCAAAATAAATCTCGTAAGGCAATCCGTAATCTTCCAGTGTGTTAAAAATCTCAATAGATTTCTCATTTGAAAGCAGTGTTGAACAAACAGTTTTGCCTGTTTTCATATCGTATGTAACAGCACCATTTGAAGTGATGAGATAATCTAAAAAAGGCAATTGCTCCACAAGATAATCCGTTAAAATCTTTGTCCTTCCACTTGCAATAGCAACCTTAATACCCATTTCGTGAGCCTTTTTAAATGCTTCTATATTCTCCTGTGGAATCGTAATGTGATTAGTATTCAAAAATGTACCATCAAGGTCAGTAACGATAAGTTTAATGCTCATTTTTATCTCCTAAATACAGTAAATATTTGTGTCCCAGAATGAAATGTGTGGATGATGACGTAAAAAGATTTTATAATCAGGATTAGCTTCTTTAATGCGATTGACTAAATCAAAAATATCTTCGCTACGGTGATAAACAGCCATACAAAGCTTTGGTTTGTCCTGCTTTAAGGTGTTTTTTGCTCCTGCAAGCATTTCTTTTTCTGCACCTTCAACATCAGTGTTAAGATATGTGAATTTGCCATATTTTTCAGTGAGATAATCCGCACAAACAGCAGAAACTTCAACACCATAGTCCTTGGCAGAGCCACCTCTGCCTTTATTATCATCAAAATTCAAAGTGCAGTTTTCACCCCAGATTGCATTGTTAAGCAGAGTACAATTCTCAAGGCTTTCACAGTTGGCTTGCAGTTTTTTAAAAGTCCTTTTATCAGGCTCAACTGCGATTATTTTTTTGTAAGTATTAACATAATTTAAAAATTCTTTAATGGTGTCACCACGGTAAGCCCCAAGGTCAAGAAAACTCTCATTTTCGCTCAAATTAAGAGTTTTAAAAATTTCGTCTTTATCACTTTCACATTTAAAGCAATAGTCAAGATTGCCTGTAATCTGGAAGTTTATAATGTCTTCAAAAACTCTTTTTGATTTTTCATCAGCAAGTGAATTATACGCTTTTTCAATATTATCAAGATTGTTTTTCAAGAATTCTTTGTTGAATATGTTGTCACCATAGACCGGGACAGATGGCATGATTACTTTGTGTTTTTTGGCCAGAGTTTTAATAGTTTCTATAACATCGGGCAAGGGACTTGCAAAGCAGAGTGCAATTACAAAATCACCAATTTCATATTCAAGTTGAGTAACAGATTTAACCGGGAATCCGTGAAAACTGCGTTTTCGCACAAATCCATCACTTGCAACAACAGCAGTAACTTTAATTCCAAGGCGATTAAATTCTTCAAAAACTTTATCCGCACCATTTCCCGTGCCATAAACTGCAACAGGCAGGGGAGTACCTTTAAAAAATTCCCAACTTGATTGGATATTAAGCAAATTTTCAAACATATTCCCACCACCTTTATTCTATATCAGACAAAATAATACCATATTTTTTATTTCTTTACAATAAAACTGTTGACGATATTTAAAGTTTGCTATAAAATATTTTTAATCTAATCTCGGAGATAGTTTTATGAAAAAATCATTAAGTGCAAGAACAATGTTAATAGTATCAATGACAATTTTCGGTACAATCGGACTTTTTGTACGAAATATTCTGTTGCCATCAGGTGAAATTGCTCTTTATCGTGCAGTTTTAGCGGCTATACTTATAGGCCTTTTCTTGCTTATTACAAAACAAAAAATACCATTTTCTAAAATCAAAAAGGAAATTCCGCTTTTAGTTTTGTCAGGTGTTGCAATGGGCTTTAACTGGATTTTACTCTTTGAAGCATATAAATACACAACGGTTTCCGTTGCAACATTGAGTTACTACTTTGCACCGGTTATTGTAACAGTTGCCTGTCCCATACTTTTTAAAGAAAAAATGGGTGCAAAACAGTGGATTTGCTTCCTTATGTCAACCCTTGGTATTGTTTTGATTACGGGTATTGGTGATTTAGGTCAGGGAGGAAGCCATTTAAAGGGTATCGCTTTCGGACTTGGTGCAGCCTCTCTTTACGCCACAGTTATTCTTTTGAATAAGTTTATTAAAAATGTTGAGGGAATTCATCGTACTTTTTTGCAATTCCTTGCCGCAATAATAGTCCTTGTGCCTTATGTGTTATTAACTGACGGCATAAACTTGCACACTTTGAACGGAAAAGGATGGGCATTCCTTCTTGTGATTGGACTTGTACACACAGGTATTACATATTGTCTTTATTTTTCATCACTCAAGGAATTACCAGGTCAAAAGGCCGCAATTCTAAGTTACATTGACCCTCTTGTTGCAGTACTTATTTCCGTTGTTTTGTTACACGAAAAGATGACAGTAATGCAGATTATAGGCGGTCTGTTGATTTTAGGGTTTACACTTTGGAATGAAATCTCGCCTAAAAAGACAAATAAAGGATAAATGTCTTTATGTGTAGAATAAAAATAAATAACGAAGTATTATTTGCCGAAAAAGGCGAATTGCTTTCAGACATTTTACAGAGAAGCGGAAAATCAGTAGAACACCCTTGTGGTGGCAGAGGTACTTGCCGAAAATGTAAGGTTTTAGTTGACGGCAGGGAGGAATTGTCCTGCCGGTATAGGGTGAATGGTGATGTGTCCGTTTCTTTTTTTATGCAGAGTGAAATAGAGTCCGAAACGGGTGCTGAAATGAGGGGAGAAAGCACAGAAAATATGTGCCTTTGTCTTGATATCGGCACAACAACTTTAGCTCTTGCATTTGTTTCGTTGGATACGGGGGATATGGTAAAGGTTAAAACCACAATAAACCCACAACGCATTTTTGGTGCAGATATTATGACAAGAATTGACTATTGTCGTAAAAATGGCATTGACAAATTAAACTCGATTCTTATTAAAGAAATCAATAAAATGATTACTGAATTGGAAATATCAAATTCACTTGATATGTATGTGTCAGGTAATGCGACAATGCTTCACACTTTTTTCAATGTTGATTGTTCATCCATCGGTGTTTCACCCTACAATGCTCAGTTTCTTGAAAGCAAAACTGAAAAGGGCAAAAATCTTGGACTCCCAAATATTAAAAATGTGATTTCTTTACCATCAATTCATTCCTTTGTAGGTGCAGATTTAGTTGCAGGAATGAACTATGTCGGTAATCCTAATCAAGATAGCTACAATCTTTTGGTCGATTTAGGTACCAATGCAGAAATTGTGCTGTATTCTAATGAATCTGTAATTTGCACATCCGCTGCGGCAGGACCTTGCTTTGAGGGTGCGAATATTTCCTGTGGTATGAGTGCAACTGACGGTGCTATTCACAGATTTAGCCGAAAGAATGGCAAAACTGAAATTGAAACTATAAATAAAAAAAGTCCTGAAGGCATTTGTGGCACAGGACTTGTGGATATTGTTGCAGGACTTTTAGAAAATGAAGTTGACGAAACAGGGCTTATGGAAGAAGAGTTTAAAATCTATGGGAATGTAGCCATAAATCAAGCCGATATCCGTCAATTCCAACTTGCAAAATCTGCTGTTTATTCAGGGATTATTACATTGATTAACCTTGAAAATATAGGATTTGAACAAATTGAAAAAATGTATATTTCCGGTGGGTTTTCTGCAAAAATTGATATTGATAATGCCGTAAAAGTAGGTTTATTACCTAAAGAATTAAAGGACAAATGCGTGGCAATCAATAACAGCAGTTTGTTAGGTACAGTGAAATTTGCATACGAAAAAAACAACTTAAATTCTTATGTGAAAAACGCTGAATATGTTGATTTATCAACGGATTCGGACTTTTCGGAGTTGTTTATAAAGAATATGAAGTTTGGTGGCGAAGATAATGTAAAAAACGAGGTTATTTAACCTCGTTTTTGTTTTTAATCAACTTTTTTTCAGGGATTAAGAAGATGAATATAAGTGAACTTGCAAGAAGCATCATCGGGTAGAAAAGATTTGCAATAATCTGGAAAGCAGTCAACTCATATCCGAGAGTGCTTACAACAGAAAGTGCTACAAGAATCTGTGCTCCGTATGGCAAAATTCCTTGGAAAATACAGGAAAATGTGTCAAGAATTGATGCGGTTTTTCGTGGAGAAATATCAAAATCCTTTGCCATTTCACCGGCAATTGGATTTGCCATAACAATGGCAACTGTGTTGTTTGCAGTGGCAATATCCATAAGACCTACTAAAAGTCCAATACCCAACTGCCCACTCTTTTTGCCTTTGAAAACCCGTCTTATTCCGTTGAGTAGTGCCTCAAAACCACCATTATGTTTTATCAAGCCACAAAGAGCAGCAACAAGAATGGCAACCATTGAAGTTTCAAACATTCCTCCGGCTCCTGCACCCATTCCTGAAAGTAAATTCGGGAATGTAACTGCTCCCGTTACAAGCATAATAATACTGCCGGAAATAATGCCAATCATAAGTGTAACAAAAACATTGATGCCAATAATTCCGCTCAAAAGTACAAGTATATACGGAATAATTTGTACCATATTATAATCTTTTGTAATACCTTCTGAAGTATTGTGGTTAAATGATAAAGCAAGAATAATTGCGAGTGTAACGATTGCTGCGGGGATAACAATTGCAACATTAGTACGGAATTTGTCCTTCATTTTACAACCCTGACCATTACAAGCGGCAATAGTTGTGTCAGAAATGAAGGAAAGGTTATCACCAAACATAGCACCACCAACAACACTGCCAACACAAAGAGGAAGGGAAAATCCTGAACCCTCTGAAATCGCAACAGCAATTGGAGTTATAAGTGTAATTGTACCAACGGATGTGCCCATGGCAGTTGAAACAAAACAACTGATAATGAAAAGCACAACAACCGAGAATTGTGGGGGAGTGACGGAAAGCATAAAATATGCAACACTTTCAGCAGAATCTCTGCCGACAACACCAACAAAAATACCTGCAAGCATAAAAATAATGAGCATTGTTATAATGTTTTTATCACCGACACCCTGTCCCATAATCTCGAATTTCTTCTCAAGAGAAACACCTTTTGTTTGAAACACAGCAACAAACAGTGCAACAAGAAAAGAAACTACAACAGGAACATTGTAAAAGCCCATTGGTATTTTCATAACATATTCAAAAACAATACCCAATGTAAGATAGAAAATAACAAATACTCCAATGGGAATAAGTGCTAATGCGTTAGATTTTTTCATTTTTAAACTCTCTTTCTTTTAGTAAAAAACAATCGAAATGAATTGTAACATATTTAGTTATAAAAGACAATATTTTAGCTCGCAAACAATTCTTATAAATTGGAGTTTGTCTGTTTCTTTCCCCCCGCAGTCTCGTTTCACTCGACAGCTCCGTTACTCGCCTGCCGGCTCAGGCAGTGCTTCTGCTACGCAGAGGTGTCCACCGGACACCCGCACCCCTCAAGGATGGAGCCCAATATAGCCTGCCCCCTGGAGGGGAAGGTGTCACCGCAAGGTGACGGAAGGGGGGATAAAACGTCCCGACAAATTCAAATTTACACAATGAATTTTCTCAAAAATAAAATCAGAAGAAAATATTTGAAAAATCTCATTGTTATGATATAATCAATTCATCATTGAATGGAGGAAATAATTATGACAAATTTATTTTCACAGTTAATTTTCAAACTTCTTTCTGCACTGCTTAGCGTTGCCTTTGTTTTCTCAGGTCCTATCGGTGGTACAAAACCGGAAAAAGTAGTGCATACTCCCGAGGATTTCACTCCCGTAGTCCGCTTTGTTGCTTGCTCTGACATTCATCTTGACGGTGACGAAACACAACAAGCGGCAATAAGATTTGCAAATTTGTTTACTGATATGTATGAGTATGCAGAAGGTTGCGAATATAAAAAGCTTGATGCTGTTATCGTCGCAGGTGACTTTACAGGTGGTGGTGCAGAAAAGGAATATCAGATTTTCAATAAAATTATTGCAGAAAACAAAAAGGATGAAACTCAGGTGCTTTCTGTCCTTGGAAATCATGAATTTATTGATTATCGTGATGTAGATGCAAGTGTTGGCTACGATGTTTACCGTAAATATGTAAATAAAGATGTTGACACAGATGTGGTGATTAACGGTTATCACTTTATTGGTGTTTCATACGACGATAACGGAAGTACATATAGTGGTAAGAGAGAATGGCTCAACGAAAGACTTTCAAAAGCCACAGAAGAAGACCCTGATAAGCCAATTTTCGTTTATCAACATCCTCATCCTGCTCTTACAGTTTACGGAAGTGTAAATTGGGGAGATACGGACACCAGAGATGTTTTAAGTAAATACCCTCAGGTTGTTAATTTCTCCGGCCACTCTCACTACGCAGCAAGTGACCCGAGAAGCGTATGGCAGGGTGAATTCACTGCAGTCGGATGTGGCTCATTATCTGCGTTTATGGGCAACCTTAACTATATTGATGGTGATAAGGATGCTCCAGGTAATTCAGGCGGTGCGTGGCTTGTTGAGTGCGACGCAAATGGTAATGTCAGTATGAAACTCTATGATGCAGAAAACAGAATGTTCTTCCCTGATATTGATTATTACTTTACCAATTTAAGTGATGTTTCCAAGAGAACTCACACTTGGCAAAAGCAAAAATCCCTTGACACTGCACCAAAATTCCCAGAGGATGCAACTGTTAATTCTTATGTGAATGAGAACTCTGAAACAATAATAGCTTTCCCTGAGGCTAAAGGTTATTATCATGCAGAAAACTATAAAATCACAGTTAAAAAGGGCTTGAAAACAGTTTATGAGCAAACAGTCATTTCAGAATATGTCCGTGCAACTGATAACGATGTTTCTGTAAATATAGGTCAGCTTTCAAGTGGCAAATACAAGGTGATAATTGTTGCCTACAGTCCTTATGCAAAGAAAGGCGAAACAATAATACAAAATATAGAGCTTTAATAAAAGCAAGCAATAGGAACTAAACGAGGGATGATTATTTATATTTGTTGAAAAGCAATAATATTTTTGTTATCATTCAATGTTTATAATTAGGTGATAATATGCTGATAATTAAACAGACAAGTAAGTTTTCATACCATGATCCGGCTGCTTATATTGAAAATAAAAGAATATATTTGTTTTCCGCTTTGACAGGGACAGACGGATTCGAGTATAGACTCACAATGCGAATGGCAAATTCGCATTGTGTTCTTTGCAAAAAACGGTCCAATGGACTGTTTTTTTACTCCAACCATCACGGATTCTCATATTTATCTATTTCTAAAAGAAAAATGCACCCGCTACATTTTGTAGCAGGTGCATTTTTTGGCAGGGGCAGTAGGATTCGACCGTCTGCTCGGCATTTGCCTCGCGTACTGAACGCTCGGCGACCCAATTTCTCACGAAATTCGGTACCCGCCGACCGCTTTTGGCTAAAAATGATATACTATATCATTTTCTTAACGCCAAAACCCTCACGGGTTCTCATCCTTTATACTATACGAAAAATAAAAACGGACACCTGACGGCATCCGTTTCTATTCTTGGCAGGGGCAGTAGGATTCGAACCCACGGCACGTGGTTTTGGAGAATTTGTTTTTTAGGTTACAAACGGTTATATATAGCCGTTTCTACGAAGTTTTGACTACCCTCTGACTACCATTTTCTAAAAATGCATCAAGTTTTGATATATCGTTCTTCTTTTTCTCTGCGTCAAGGTGCGTGTATATCTCTAATGTAGTTTTTACATCGGAGTGACCCATTTGTTCTTTAGCGGTGAGAACATCAACGCCCGCCTCATACATAATAGTGCAAAATGTATGTCGGAGTTCGTGAGGTGTAAACGGCGTAATCATCATAGGGGCTTTCACAGGTGCGAATTTATTTGGTGTACTTGTAAAATTACCGTATTCTAGATTTAAGTCAGTCATATAACTGTCAAATACCCTTTTCCACGACGTATCGGTCATCATACCACCACTTGCAGAGGTGAGAACAAAAGGCGAAATGCGGTCGAGTGTTTTAAGATAATCAATAAGCATCTGCGGAACAGACACTATTCTTGTTTTGCCGTTCTTTGTAGACTTGAATGTTTTTTGTTTAAAGTTAAATGATTTACTGACTATTATTTGATTATTTTCAAAATCAATATCGGTCCATTGAAGGGCGGTAGCCTCACCACGTCGCAGGCCTGAAAGCATTAGTAACATCGCAAATGGTTTTGCCCTGTGTTCAAATTCAATTATTCTTTTGCGTTCTTCAGCGGATAAAGCTCGCCTTTTCTTTTGCGGAGCATTTTGGGGCAGCTTAAGTCTCAAAGCAGGGTTGTAGTCAATAATCCGGTTTTCTATTGCAAATTCAAAAATCGCGGATACTATCTGTGTGTAACTTTTAAGCGTCCCTTTTGCCGTTTTTCGCCTTGTATATGGGTTTTCTTCAGCTATATTATAAACTATCGTCTGTAAGTTCAGTGGCATAATTTGATTAATTCTATAGCCTTTTAAGGCATATTTCCACACTTTTACTCTGCTCTCAATCAAATTGTATTGGTCAGCAGACACTTCTTGCTTCTTCGCAGTAAGCCAATAATCTGCCCATGTTTCAAAATTGTCATTGTATGCGGTAACATCAATTCCCTTTTTTAGTGAAGCTTTGATTTCCTCAGCTTTTTGATTTGCTTCCTTCTGCGTTTTGCCGTAAACATACTTATACTTTTTCTTTCCGTCAACGATTCCAAGATATACTTTTACAACATATCTGCCATCTTCTCTTTTTGTATTAGAATTTTTAGGCATTATATCACTCCTTTTGGGCATAAAAATGCCCGAGACTTGATTTTTCAGTCCGGGTGTGATACAATATAACCGCTTTGGAGAGCCGGTTATGAGTGTCACACTCAGACCGTATATTAACCGTTCATCTGTTGGTAGCAGATGGGCGGTTTTTATTGTTTAGTCAGAATGTTGTAATTCAGTGCCGTATAGTTTCTTTTCTTCAGCGGCACGCTTCTTTTTGAATCGCTCAATTCGTTTGGTGTATTTTAAATCGTGGTCTTGTCCGTGACCATATCCAATAGCTAACTTACAATAATAAATTGCAGATTCGTAATCTTTTTCATAATAGTAAAGCATTGTTATTCTATCAAATGCCGGTATTGTGGCTCGAAAACCGCGTTCTTTTATTTCTTGAATGCGCTGATTCCTTTTTTCTAAATCGTGGCTATATAAATCTGTAACATACTCTATTTGTTGATTTACATATGTGGTTTCCACATTTGAAAGAGATTCTATATCTTCAACACAATACTTTATACATTCCCAAACTGCTTTAGGATAATCATTACGGTATTTGAAATAAAACTTAATTAAATCATTATAGCAATAGTGTCTATCTACTGCATTTGTTTTGACTTTTAGAATGTTTAATAATGCTTGTTCAGCATAACGATTAAATTCCATTGATAATCACCTGTTGATTTACGCTGTACTATCAGCAGAGGATGTGCTTTTCTTTGTCTTTTTCTTTGGTCTGTAGTCTTTATGTAATTTATCATGAATATTGTTAGGTGGTCTTTGAACTTTTGATTCAAGGCCATCGATGTGTTCATTTAAACTATCTTTAATAGTATGCCACATAGGGTCTAAAACAAAATCAATACCTTCTCTACGTGCATTTTTGGCTGCAGGAACAAAGTCGCTATCACCAGCAATAAGTATTATTTTATCTACCAACCTTTTTTGAGCAAGTGAAGCAATATCTAAACCGATTCTCATATCAACGCCTTTTTGTTGAATTTCAAGAGAGAAGTCGTTTTCTGATAAATCGTCAATACTAATATCTTTTCTACAGAGTTTTTTTAATGCATCTGGATTAAGATTGTATCCGGCAGAACTATCTAATAATTCTCCTAAACGAAGTGCAACCTTGCGTTTTGAAATTAATTCGTTAAAAAAATCGTTGCTCCATTTAAATTGTGGGCTTTTCCCAAGGTTAACACTTTTTTGTGTTAACGGATGATATACAACTTTACTCGAAGGCTTACAATCATAGTAAAAAATTCTATATAAATAGTGAGAATCTTCCTTTCCTTTCTCTGATGTATCCTTTAAATGTCTATGACAATATTTGATTAGTTCATCAGCTCTATCTTTTGCATTCTTATCGCCAAAAAGATAATTTGCTCTTTTTCGATAGAATCCACCATCTACCATAATCGCAACTTTCATTAAATCATATCCTCCACAATAAAAAAACTCTATGCCTCGTAACTTCCCGTATCTTGGGAGAACTACTACATAGAGCTTACTTTTAAATATAAATGTGAACAAACACATTTACAATATATATTGTACGCAAATGTAGTAAAAAAATCAACAAAAAAAA
>JAZSBY010000070.1:0-6754 GCA_045602655.1 Candidatus Fimenecus sp.
ATGATAACTGATTGTGATTTTTCTGCTTGTTGTACTTGAAAGCAAATGTTTCTGCTTTTCAATGAGCATATCGGCAGTATCCTGTGGCTCCCACTGGAAAGGTGTAAACGGTTTTGGCACAAATGATGCACAGCTTACACTAACCTGAACACCCTTACCTTTTGGTTTATTAGGGTTGTGATAGAATGTATCGACAACCTTTTGTGCAAGGTCTGCGATACCCTTAATATCATCAAGAGTTTCTGTTGGAAGCCCCATCATAAAATAGAGTTTAACGCTTGTCCAACCACCGTCAAAAGCTTTAAGTGCCGTATTTAAAACATCTTCTTCAGTAACATTTTTATTGATTGCATCACGAAGTCTTTGTGTACCTGCTTCGGGAGCAAATGTAAGTCCACTACGACGCACTTTCTTTAATTCTTCCATAAGTTCATCGGAAAAGTTATCCACTCTTAAAGACGGTAATGAAACATTGATATTTTCCTTTAATGCCCAGTTAAAAAGCATTGGAATAAGTTTTTCAAGATTTGTATAGTCACTTGTTGAGAGCGAACAGAGAGAAATCTCATCATAACCTGTTGCATCGCTGATGCTACGACATTGTTCATTTATAGTTTCAGGGGATTTTTCACGGATTGGTCTGTAAATAAACCCAGCCTGACAGAAACGACAACCACGGATACATCCACGGAAAACCTCACCTACAGTTCTGTCCTGAACAACATCAATAAAAGGTACTACAAAATCTTTTGGATAGTGTGCATTATCAAGGTCGCTAACAATTCTTTTTTTAACCTTCTCTGGTGCTGTTTCTTTGCTTTCAACAGATTTTATTGTGCCATCCTCGTTATAATTAACATCATAGAATTCAGGTACATATACACCTTGGATTTTAGCGGCTTCTCGTAAGAAATCAATTCTTGTTGAACCTTTTTCTTTATGTTCAATAAGCAAATCTATAAGGTCATTTGTTACTTCTTCCCCCTCACCCGGTAAAAAAATGTCAATAAAATCAACCATTGGTTCAGCATTACAAACGCAAGGTCCACCTGCAATAACAATAGGGGTTAAACTTGTTCTTTCCTTTTTAAGTACAGGAATTCCACCCAAATCAAGCATATTTAGTACATTGGTATAACTCAATTCATACTGTAATGTAAAACCTACCAAATCGAACTCCGAAAGAGCATCGCCACTCTCTAACGCATAGAGTTTTACATTGTTTTCACGCATTAAGGCCTCCATATCTTCCCAAGGAGCAAAAACACGCTCACACCAGGCATCTTCTCTTGCATTTACAAGGCTGTAAAGGATTTTCATACCAAGATGTGACATACCAATTTCATAATTATCGGGAAAACAGAACGCGTATCTGAGTTTAACATCTTTTTTATCTTTAACTACACTATTGAGTTCACCGCCTGTATAACGGGCAGGTTTTTGAACTTTCTTTAATAGTTTTTCAACTTCTTTTTTAACCATAATTGACCTCGCATAAAGTTATTAAGTTTATTTTACAACAAAATACACTTTATTTCAATAATCATTATTTTGAAACAATGATATTGTAAGAAGAATTGCAATTATTATTAGAGAAAAATTATAACGACTTACCACAAACACATAAACTGCCCACAAATAAATTGCTGTTAGAAACACAATTGATGTTATTCTCAATACCCTTTGACAAGTTGGAACCTCAAGATGCTGTAAAAGTAAAAAGTATAAAACAGCACCGCCATCAAGACTCCTTACTGGTAGAAGATTAAATGTCATCAAAATCAGATTGATACAAGCACAAGTGAGAATTAACTGACTTTCATAAAAGGACAGATAAATGCAGGATATAAAAACAATTGCAAAATTCACAAGCGGACCACCAAGGGAAACGGCAACCTCCTCTTTTGTGTTTATGGTGACTCTCTCTTGACGGACTATATTCATTCCCACCATCTCAAATTTTACTTTCTTCGGCCTATTACCCACAACAAGCATAACTGACAGATGCCCTATTTCGTGAAGCAAAGAAGAGACAACTGTTATAAGAACATTTGCAGGGGCTTTTAAGGAGATTATAAATGCTATAAATGCAATAAACAAAAATGTGATTTCAATTTTCACTCCGTAAATATTAAAAATCATAAATCACCGCCAAAACTCAAAGCAGGAGAAAAGTTTAACTCTTCCCCTGCTATTTTTTCTGTTTCTTGTTGCTTTACACTTGGTGAAAATGTTTGTTTGACCACATTTTTAAAAGTATCAAATATGGTTGATACTGCAATATCTCTTTCACAAATTGAAGTATAAAATGCTTTTATATTTTTTGATAATTCATGTTCCGTTCTGCATACTCCATATAATAACCCTGTTATTAAAAGAGATGTCACAAGCTGAATTGCTATTACCTTTGTTAAAAAACTTTGCTTTTCCTCTGTTTTCTTATTCTTTTTTGTCCGTTCTCTGTTTCGTTCATAAAAATTATTGTCCATAATATCACCACTTGATTATATGATGAGATTATGGACAATATGTTATCTCTTGAAAAATCTGATAATTTTTGCAAGTCCGCTTGAACTTACTGTATGTCTGCCATCTGCGGACTGAATGAAATCAAGCAAATGCTTTTCCTTGTTGAAAATCTCTACCCCCAACTGAGCATCATCAAAAACTTTAAGTTCAGAACGGGAATCAACAAAATAAACTATCGGATAAATATCTGCTGTAATGTCAAAATCCTTAAACATCTCCGCCATTCTTCTGCCCTGACGATAGGACTGTTTAACGGGATTACTGATTTCTTTTTCAAAAACCTTATCATTTTTACCGTGCTTAACCTGTTTCCAGGTTTGCTTTGAGGTTTTTCCGCTGATTATTCCACGATGATTTTTGGTTTCAACAATGAATACACCATTTTTGCCGATAACAACAAAATCGAGTTCCATTGAAATTCCACGATTAAGAATTACCGGATTGGTAAGAATGGTATATTCTTTCGGAAGTTTTTGCAAAATCTTTAGTGTAGCCTCTTCTCCACGGACACCTGATTGTAAAATACCGAGTTTTTTTCTGAAAATAAGGAAGGTTACAAAAAGAACAAGTGCCAATACGAGCAGGATAATCGGGAAGACAATGGATAATGTGGATTTTTTGAGTAAAATTGCTGTCAACATTCCAAGTCCAAGACCTGCAAAAATGAAAACAAGAAAAATTGCCAAAGCAGTTTTCAAAAACGCCTTATTCTTATTCTTTTTTAGTTCTGATTTGATTTTAACTATTCTTGACATAGATTAAAACACCTTTTTCATAACTGCACCATCTTTTGCAGATGATACAAGAGTTGAATAACGAGCAAGCCAACCTGATTTGATGTTTGGTTCGGGTTTAACATAACTCTTTCTTCTTTCTGCTAATTCCTCGTCAGAAACCTTTACATTGATTTTACTTGCAGGAATGTCAATTTCAATAACGTCCCCTTCGTAGATAAGACCGATTTCTCCACCTGCTGCAGCCTCAGGAGAAACGTGACCGATAGAAGCACCGCGGGATGCACCGCTGAAACGACCATCAGTAATTAGTGCAACTGTTTTATCAAGTTTCATACCGGCAAGAGCAGAAGTCGGGTTAAGCATTTCTCTCATACCGGGACCACCAACAGGACCTTCGTAACGAATAACAACAACATCACCGTGAGTGATTTTTCCATTGTAAATTGCATCAATTGCCTCGTCCTCTGAGTTAAATACTCTTGCGGGACCTGAATGAACAAGCATTTCGGGAGCAACTGCACTGCGTTTTACAACACAACCATCTTTTGCGATGTTACCCCAAAGAATTGCGATACCACCTGTTTCGCTGTATGGATTATCAATAGGACGGATAGCATCTGTATTTTTAATGTATGCACCTTCAATATTTTCACCCACTGTTTTTCCTGTTGCAGTAATGAGTGACAAATCAAGAAGGTCTTTCTTTGCAAGCTCGGCTTGAACTGCAGGAATACCGCCTGCATTGTTAAGGTCGTGCATATGTGTTCCGCCTGCAGGTGCCAAATGGCAAAGGTTAGGAACTTTTGCACTGATTTCATTGAACATCTGTAAATCAACAGGAACACCGGCTTCGTTAGCAATTGCAAGAAGATGGAGAACACTGTTTGATGAGCAGCCAAGAGCCATATCGCAAGCAAGAGCGTTACGGATTGATTTTTCGTTGATAATGTCGCGAGCTTTAATGTCTTTTTCAACAAGGTTCATAATTGCCATACCTGCGTGTTTTGCAAGTTGGATACGACCGCTATGTACTGCAGGAATTGTACCATTACCTGGCAGAGCGATACCTACTGCCTCTGCAAGACAGTTCATTGAGTTTGCTGTGTACATACCTGAACAAGAGCCACAACCGGGGCAAACATTTTCTTCAAATTCAAGGAGTTTGCAGTCATCAATCATATTGGCTTTTCTTGAACCGACTGCCTCAAACATTTTTGAAAGTGATGTTTCAACACCATCAATAAGACCTGACATCATTGGTCCGCCTGAACATACAACTGCAGGGATATTAAGGCGAACTGCAGCCATAATCATACCCGGAACAATTTTGTCACAGTTAGGAACAAGCACAGCACCGTCAAATCCGTGAGCCATAATCATTGTTTCAACACTGTCTGCAATAAGTTCACGGGATGCAAGGGAATACTTCATACCGATGTGTCCCATAGCGATACCATCACAAACACCAATTGCAGGTACCATTACAGGAGTACCTCCTGCCATACGGACACCTGCTTTTACAGCCTCTGTTACTTTATCAAGATGAATATGACCGGGAACAATTTCGCTGTGTGCAGACACAACGGCAATCAACGGCCTTTCAAGTTCTTCTTTTGTATAGCCCATCGCATAGAAAAGGCTTCTGTTAGGTGCTCTTTCAACACCCTTTACTACATTTTCACTTCTTAAATTCATAATGTGTCCTCCTGAATAGTAGATTTAACGGCGGGGTCAAGACCCCGCCCTACCGCTTGTTTATTATTTTATACTTATGTAACGAATTTTGCAAGAGGAAATAGAGATTTATTATAGAATAAGAATTACCTTTACGCAACAATATTTAATTATTTTTCTTTACATTTGGTGGTTATATGGTATAATTCAAATGAAAAAAATATCCCACAAGGGAGAGATTCTTATGTCAAAACCTATTACCGCTATTATTGTTGGTGCAGGTCATAGGGCATTAATTTATGCCGACCTTGCAATTACCAACCCTGAGCTTCTAAAAATCGTTGGTGTTGCTGACCCAAACCCCATAAGGCGGGAAATGTGTATGAAAAAGTTTGGATTTTCAGAAGATATGTGCTTTGAGTCCGCACAAGAGTTAGCAACAAAAGGTAAGATTGCAGACACAATTATCAACGGTACTATGGACCATCAGCACCTTGAAACAGCTATTCCCCTTTTAGATGCAGGATATGATATGCTTTTGGAAAAGCCATTTGCACCTAACGAAGGTGAAATGAGAGAAATCGTTGAATGTGCGAGAAAAAATAACTCAAAAGTTATGATTTGCCATGTGCTTCGCTACACACCTTTCTACTACGGAATCATGGAAAGAGTTGTAAGTGGTGAAATCGGTGACATCATCAATATTCAGACACTTGAACACGTTAGCTACCACCATCTTTCAACATCCTATATCCGTGGCAAATGGGCAAATAGTGACGAGTGTCACACTTCAATGCTTTTGGCAAAATGCTGTCACGATATTGATATTATGATGTGGCTTATGAGCGAAACAAAGCCTGTTACAATTTCAAGTTTTGGCAGTAAATTTCAGTTTAAGCCTGAAAATGCACCGGAGAATTCAGGTGAAAGATGTTTGGTTGACTGTCCGTTAGTTGATGAGTGTCGTTATTCTGCAAAGCGTCTTTACATAGACCAGCCTGAAAGATGGGCATTTTACATTTGGGATAAGCTTGAACACATAGAAAACCCAACAACGGAAGACAGAATCAATCTTCTTAAAGGTGATTCACCTTACGGAAAATGTATTTACAAGTGTAACAACAATGTTGTTGACCATCAGTCCGTCCTTGTGAATTTCCAAAGTGGTGCAACAGGCACTCACAATATGGTTGGTGGCTCATCAACGCCTTTACGCAGAATTCATATTGTTGGCACAAAGGGCGAAATTTACGGTAATTTTGAGGAATCAAAATTCTATGTTTCAAAGATTCACCCCTCAACTGCTGACGAGAGGATTGTTGAGGAGGTTGACCTTAATGTTACAGGCGATATGGTAGGAGCATACGGCGGTCACGGTGGCGGCGATGAAAGGCTTTCGGCCGATTTTGTATCATTTGTCCGTGGCGAAAAACCAAGCCTTGCTTGTACATCGATTTTTGATTCCGTTGCAGGTCATCTCTGTGTTTATCTCGCAGATAAATCACGAGAAATGGGCGGTATGCCACAGGAAGTAGTGTTATAATTAAAAAAGAAAATGGGACTGTAAAACTTTCGTTTTACAGTCCTTTTTTGCTTATTTGAGGTTATTTTATAATAAGTTTACCATCGGCATCAAAATCGTAGTAGCCAACTTTGAGGTCTGTACCTTCAACAAATCTTTGGCTCAGATAAAGTTTCTTGTTTTTAGCAAGTTTATGTGAGTCGTAAACGAAATAGATTTCACCCTCAAATTCTACAAGCTGATATGCCTTCAACATAGCACCATCTTTATAGAAATAGTCACCAACAGGACC
>JAZSBY010000071.1:0-17074 GCA_045602655.1 Candidatus Fimenecus sp.
TTATAAATTCTTTATCAATATCTTCCATGCAATGTGCCGCCAATTCCTTATGATCAGCAGTATTCAAATATCTTGCAGGAATAATAACATCTGTATCAACGTGGTCGCCGTATTTATGTACTGTGCCTTGAATTTTCATTATTCTACCTCCTCAGGAGTACAAATGTATCCTGTAATTGCACTTGCAGCAGCAACATAGGGACTTGCAAGATAAACCTCACTTGTGGGGTGTCCCATTCTGCCTACAAAGTTACGATTTGTTGTTGAGATTGCTTTTTCTCCCGCAGCAAGAATACCCATGTGGCCACCTAAACAAGGTCCACAAGTAGGAGTTGAGAAAACTGCACCTGCTTCTACAAAGATTTCAGCAAGACCTTCTCTTACGCATTGGAGATAAACATTCTGTGTTGCAGGGATTACAATGCAACGAACATTCTCGTTAACCTTTTTACCTTTAAGCACCTCGGCAGCAGCACGCATATCTTCAATTCTACCATTAGTACAAGAGCCGATTACTGACTGGTCAACATAAATCTTGTCGAATTCGCCAACAATGTGAGCATTTTCAGGAAGGTGTGGGAATGCAACTGTTGATTTAAGAGTAGAAAGGTCAATGTCGATAACCTCATCATAAACTGCATCTTCATCCGCTGTGAAAATAACCGGTTCACGGTCAGTTCTGCCCTTCATATATTCGAGAGTTTTCTCGTCAACCGGGAAGATACCGTTCTTTGCACCACATTCAATAGCCATATTTGCGATACAGAAACGGTCATCCATAGAAAGATTTGCGATACCGTCGCCTGTAAATTCAAGTGAACGATAAAGTGCACCGTCAACACCGATTTTGCCGATTAAATGAAGAATTAGGTCCTTACCGCTGACCCATTTGTTGAACTTGCCTGTAACATTAACCTTAATTGCAGACGGCACTTTAAACCAAGCCATACCTGAAATCATGCCTGCTGCCATATCGGTTGAGCCAACACCTGTTGAGAATGCACCCAAAGCACCATATGTACAAGTATGGGAGTCAGCACCAATAACTGTGTCACCACTTATTACAATGCCTTTTTCAGGAAGGAGTGCGTGTTCAATACCCATCTGTCCCACATCAAAGAAATTCTTGATTTTATATTCTCTTGCAAATTGTCTGACTTGTTTGCAGTGTTCAGCAGATTTAATGTCCTTGTTTGGTGTGAAATGGTCCATAACAAGAGCGATTTTTTCTCTGTCAAAAACATCAGTAAAGCCTTTTGCTTTCATTTCATTTATAGCAACGGGACTTGTAACATCGTTACCCATTACAAGGTCAAGACGAACATTGATTAACTGTCCTGCTTCAACCTTTTCCAACCCTGCGTGTGCGGCAAGGATTTTTTGTGTCATTGTCATTCCCATAATTATCAAACTCCTTTGATGCTCTTATCGCCACTTTCAAGAGCAGTAAGACCTGAACGAGAAAGTTCGCAAATACCGTGTTTTTCCATTTTATCAATAAACTTATCAATAAGGCTTGGAAGACCTGTAAGTTCGGCAGTAATTGTTGTATGACCGATGTCCATAACTCTTGCACCAAAACCGTTGATAGTTTTTAGAACTCTTTTTCTGTCCTTGTTAAGTGCGTGAACTTTAATAAGCAAAAGCTCACTCTGGATTGTTTCGCTTTCGTCAAGAGCAACAACATTGATAACATCTTCAAGTTTGGAAAGTTGCTGATGCACCATAGTAACCTTGTATTCCTCAACATCGGAAACAATTGTCATACGGGAGAATTTAGGACTTTCAGTTTCAGATACTGTAAGGGACACAACATTGTATCCGCGACGAGCAAAAAGTCCTGCAACTCGGAGCAGTACACCTGTACGGTTGTGTACAAGTGCTGATATATATATTCGTTTTGTGTTTTCCATAATGTCTTTCCTTTCTTATGCCAAAGGCATACTTCACAACGAAGCTGCTTCATATCCAATAGGATACTTCATAAATTCGTAAGGATTTATTTCATTGTATAAAATCACACTGTAATCTTATAAATTGTTGTTGTCTTAACAACCTCATCCTTATCGAACACACAGTTATAAAAGCTTGGAGTATTTGTAGCATTTGGATAATACTGTGTTTCAAGGCAGAAGCCGGTTCTGAATTCCATCGGAGTGTTATTCTTACCGATTTTGCCTTCAAGGAAATTACCGACATAGAGTTGCATACCGGGTAAATCTGTAAGGCAATCAAGTCTTACACCATTTGGAGCAGTAACGGTAGCAGCAAGACGAATCTCCTTATTGTAACCGTTAATGCAGAAGTTGTGGTCGTAACCATTACCTGCATCTAATTGCTCGTAATCCATTCCGATATCTCTGCCGATTGTTTTAGGTTCACGGAAATCGAATGGAGTGCCTGTTACATCACGAATCTCACCTGTTGGAACAAGACCTTCACCCATAGGAGTAAATGCATCTGCATTTATGTACATTGTGTGGTCAAGAATGTCGCCATTCTGATAGCCTTTAAGATTGAAATATGCGTGGTTAGTAAGGTTGAAGGCAGTCTTTTTGTCAGAAACTGCTGTGTAGTCCATAATAATCTCATTTTTATCTGTGAGAGTATATTTAACAGTTACTTTCTTGTTGCCGGGGAACCCCTCTGTGCCGTCAGCACTGAAGTATGAGAATTCAACAGAGTCGCTGTCTACAATAATTGCGTCCCAAACATTAGTTGAGAATTCTCCGTTACTGTGTAATGTAACATCACCGTGAGTAGTTGTAACCGGTACTTTCACACCATCAATTGTAAGTCCGCCTGCAGAAATTCTGTTAGCAACAGGACCTACTATCATACCCTGGTAGTCGTGACGATTTTCGAAACCGTCCATATTATCGAAACCGAGGAGTAAATCGATTTCATTTTCATCCTTGTCTTTTACGAGAATGCTCTGTAAAGTAGCACCGTAAGTGATAAGGTTAATTTTCATATTATTGTTGTTTTCAATGAGAAAAGAGTCAACCTGTTTACCGTCTTTTGTAATACCAAAAACTGATTTTGTAATGCTCATAAAACACACTCCAAACCAAAAATTTATATACGAAATTATTATATAACTTTAGCGTGATAAAGTCAACAATTATTTTGGATGCAGACTGTTGAATTGATGAGGAGATTCTCTGCTTCGCTCCAAATGACAATTAACCAAATTGGGATTTTGATGATTTTAGTAAACAAAGGAGTTAAACAAATTCAAATTTGTTAATTATATTACTTTCAAGTGCAAAAATGGGCAGTACACCTGAATGTACTGCCCATTACAATAGTAGTTTACATATTTGAAAGGATGCTTCTTGCTACGCTTATGCCGTTTGAAGAAGCTTGCATAAGTCCACGAGTAACGGACGCACCGTCACCAATTGCGTGAAGACCTTTAACACTTGTTTCAAAGTTTGTATCAACAACAACCTTGTTTGAATAGAATTTAACCTCAACACCGTAAA
This sequence comes from Candidatus Fimenecus sp., assembly GCA_045602655.1. Lineage (GTDB taxonomy): Bacteria > Bacillota > Clostridia > Oscillospirales > Acutalibacteraceae > Fimenecus. The sequence continues at coordinate 3,489 of JAZSBY010000071.1, forward strand.
GCAAAGTTTCATCACTTGCAATACCCGGTGTCACCTTATCAAGTGCCTCAAGCATTTCTGCAATATCCACCATAATTCTATGTGGGAAAACAAGTGATAAATCACCCGGCACGGCATCTTTAAGTGTCGGAATAAGATTGTTTCTGCATAGTCTTTCTGCAGTTGTTCGTCTTCCTCGTTTAAAGTCACCGTAAGTCTGAACAAGAATTTTACCGTCACAAAGCATATTACTTAACTGGGCAATATGCTTACCATACTCAATAGGAGATTTGAAAGGCTTTGTGAAATTTTTAGATACAAGAAGTGCAAAGTTTGTGTTATTGGTCTTATACTCTGCAGATTTATATGCATGACCATTTACTACTGCAAGACCATTATCATAATATTCGGTTGCTACCTCACCTGACGGGTTTGAACAGAAGGTTCTTACTTTATCGTCAAAGGTCTGTGAGTAGTAAACAAGCTTTGCCTCATAAAGATTTTCATTGAGGAATTTCATAACCTCGTCACGAACCTCAACTCTGACTCCAACATCAACAGTACCAACCTGCGTTTCAATCTGATGGTCCTTGCAAATATGACTTAACCATTCTGCACCTTCACGACCAACTGCTGCAACGATTTTGTTGGAATAGTATGTGTTGCCACCGGCAACAACACCTTTGACCTGATTATCTTCAATAATAATATCTTCAACCATAGTGTTAAAGATAATATTGCAGCCCTTGTCCTCAAGGTGTTTTTGAAGTCTGCCATAAATCTTGTAGCCTTCTTCAGTACCAAGGTGACGAATAGGACATTCAATGAGTTTAAGGTTTGCGTTGATTGCTTTTCTACGAATTTCTTCAATCTCTTGTTGTTTATCAACACCATAAACATTCTTATCAGCACCGAAATCAAGATAAACACTGTCAGCCTCTTTAAGAAGCTCCATTGTCTTTTCATATCCCAAAATATCGGGTAGTGTGCCACCAACATCAGGTGAAAGAGAAAGTTTACCGTCGGAAAATGCACCTGCACCTGCAAAACCCGTTGTTATTGAGCAGGGTTTACATCCTACGCATTTTTTAGTGGTTCTTTTGGGACACATTCTTTTTTCAATTGAACGGCCCTTTTCAATCATAAGAATATTGATATCCGGCTTTTTTGCCAAAAGCTCATAAGCACAGAAAATACCTGAAGGTCCTGCACCTATGATGATTACATCGTATTTATTGTTCATATAGTTTTATCCCCTTATCTGTCTTCTCTGAAGTATGATAATCCAAGTGAAGCGGGTGGCTGATTCTCTTTTTTGTTGGTAATACTTGTAATGATTAAAACTACAATTGTAATTACATAAGGTAACATCTTTAATATTTCTCGTTCTGAAGATGTAATGTTACCAAAAACAAATGCTGCAATATATAAAGCACCAAAAATGTATGAGCCGATAATTGAAACATTGGGTTTCCATAAAGTGAAAATAACAAGTGCAATTGCAAGCCAACCAAAGGCCTCAATTGTAAATGCTGTTTCCCAACTGCCTTTAACATAATCCATTATGTAGAATACACCGCCAAAACCAGCGATACCACTACCAATTAAAATTGCAACATATTTATACAATGTAACATTAACACCCATTGCATCAGCCGTTGCTGCACTTTCACCAATTGCACGAAGATTAAGACCAACTCTTGTTCTGTTGAAAATAAAAGTTGTTACCAAGGCAATTGCGATTGCTAAATATACATAAATACCGTGGCCGAACAGCACTTTAACAATACCGTCTTTACCTTCTGCGAATGGTAAACATTTCGCTATGATTTTACCTGCTGTTGAAAAACCGGTTCTGTCAACATAGGAATGCATTAAAAACTGTGTTAAACCATTACCGAAGATTGTAATTGCAAGACCTGTAATATTTTGATTACAACGGAATGTAATTGTCATAACAGCATAGATTGCTCCGGTAAGCATAGCAAAAAGGAATGAGCCAAGTAATGATACTGACACAAGAATAAACCAGGATGCATTTTCTACCGATTCAAGACTCTGCACATACAAACTGACAAAAAGACAGCCTCCGACAGTACCCGTACACATTATACCGGGAATACCAAGGTTTAAGTGACCTGCTTTTTCAGTAATTGTTTCGCCAACACAACCGAAAAGAAGAACGGTGCCAATCGCAATTGCACTCATTAAGAATGTAACAATCATTTCTTAGTTTCCCCCTTTTCTTTTTTTCTGAAAACGAGCTTGTAGGTAATGAAAAACGAACAAATAATTACCACAAAATAGATAATACCTACAACTATGTTTGAAATAGCATCATTTGTAAACATAAAGGTTTTTCTTACATCCATCATTCCCTTAGAAACGAATGTAATGAAGAAACTGGTTAAAACAATAATTAACGGATTAAAGGCAGCAAGCCAGGTTGCCATAATACCTGTAAAGCCCATATTATTCGCCGATGCGGTGCTTACTGTATGGTTAATTGAGCCGGCAAGCACAAAGCCTACAAGACCTGCAATTGCACCTGATAGAATCATTGTGCGAATAATAACTTTATTAACCTTAATACCTACATATTTAGCTGTGTTAATACTTTCACCAACAACTGAGATTTCATAACCGTGCTTTGAAAAGCGTAGATATATGTACATCAATACTGTTATTGATGCAAACAAAACGATAGGTAACAAATATTTATTGCCTAATTCAGGAACATTACCATAAGGGATTGGTGCCAAAACGCCTGAACCTGTTTTTACCCATATTGTGATAAATAATGAAACAAGACCTTGGGCTATATAATTCATCATAAGTGTAAAGAGTGATTCGTTAGTGTTAAACTTTGCTTTAAAAATTGCCGGAATAACTGCCCATATAGCACCGCTGGCAACGCTTGCCAAAAGCATAATAGGAATAATTATTGAATCCGCAACTTTTCCTCCGAGATAATACATACAAGCAACTGCTGAAAGGCAACTCACGAGAATCTGACCGTTTCCGCCCAAGTTCCAAAACTTCATTTTAAAGGCAGGAAGCAAAGCCATTGAAACACCAAGAAGAAGAGCTGTATCTTGCAATAAAAGCCATAATTTGCGTTCACTGCCGAAAGCACCGTTAAACAAGGATTCAAAGAATTCAAGCAGACCTTTATCTGAAAACAATGTACAGATTATCCCGCAAAAAAACAAACCTGCAACGATGGCTACGGAATAAATAATTATTACTTTTGGAATTGTAATATTGTCCCGCTTTACAATACGGACAAAGGGTTCTTTTAAATTGTTTGTATTCTTTTTCATTCCGTTACCTCTTCTTTATTAGTTTTAACCATTAAAAGACCAATTTCATCCTTGGTAGCTGTTCTGGCATCTACGATACCTGAAATTTTACCACCACTTAAAACTAATATTTTGTCGCTTAATGCCATTAACACGTCCAAATCTTCGCCAACAAAAATAACCGCAACTCCATTTTGCTTTTGCTCATTCAAGAGGTTATAAATTGTATATGAAGAGTTAATATCAAGTCCACGAACAGGATATGCGGTCATTAAAACTGCAGGTGCTGCCGCAATTTCACGACCTACAAGAACCTTTTGAACATTACCGCCTGAAAGTTTTCTGACTGCAGTATGAGAATCGGGAGTATTAACCTCTAAATCCTTGATAATTCTGTCAGCAAGGTCTGACGGATGCTTTCTGTCAAGGAAAACTGATTTTCCCTTTCTGTAACTGCGAAGCATCATATTATCAATAATATCCATATTGCCCACAAGACCCATACCAAGTCTGTCTTCCGGAACAAAGGACAAACGAATTCCAAGTTCACGAATTTCTCTCGGAGTCTTATTCTTTAAATCAACAACCTCGTCCTCTTTAAAAATAATCTTTTCACTATTAACAAGATTTATAATCTCTTTTTTGGATAACTTGCTGAAGTCAATATCGTTACCTTTTTCATCCTTAAAAGCATTTTCTCCTGCTAATTCTATAACCCGCTTATATGTTTTATGATAAAAAGAAACAGGCTTATTTTTTTTGGGATGATAATATGTCAATGTGCCCGATTCGTAGTTGTTAAGTCCCGCTATTGTTTCAAGCAATTCCTTCTGACCACTGCCTGCAATTCCGGCAATACCAAGAATTTCGCCACTATAAGCTTCAAATGAAACATCGTCAAGCACCTTGTAGCCTTCCGGATTTACAACTGTTAAACCTGATACTGAAAGTCTGATTTCACTATCAACCGGTACAGTTCGGTTAATATTAAGCTCAATTTTTTTGCCCACCATCATTTCAGTGAGTTCTTTTTCAGTTGTTTCTGAAGTATTTACTGTGGCAATATGCTCACCTTTACGAAGAACTGCAACTCTGTCAGAAATTTCCATAACCTCATTAAGTTTGTGAGTAATTATAATGATTGATTTACCATCATCCCTCATTGCACTTAATACTTTAAATAAGCTTCTGATTTCTTGCGGAGTTAAAACTGCTGTGGGTTCATCAAGAATAAGAATATCAGCCCCTCTGTATAAAACCTTTAAAATTTCAACAGTTTGCTTTTCAGAAACTGACATTTCATAGATTTTCTTATCAAGATTTATATGGAATCCGTATTTTTTTGCCATTTCGTTAATACGGTTTTTTACTTCTTTAAGATTATATTTTTCGCCTTCAATACCTAATGCAACATTTTGTGCTGCAGTGAAAATATCAATCAACTTAAAATGTTGATGAATCATACCGATTTTATGTTCAAAAGCATCACGAGGGGAGCGAATAACAACTTCTTCCCCATCAATCAAAATTTTACCGGAATCAGGATAATAAATACCGGCAACCATATTCATAAGGGTTGTTTTACCGCAACCGTTTTCGCCAAGAACGGAAAGAATTTCACCTTTATATATATCCAAACTAACATTATTGTTCGCAATAACCTTAGCACCGAATTTTTTTGTAATGTTTTTTAATTGTAAAATAACAGTTTTTTCCATAGGAAACTCCCTAAATAATAAAGGATTAAAATTTCTCAATCAACCGAGAAAGGCGAAGTTGATTAGCTCCGCCTTTCCCCAAAATTAAATTAGAATAACATTAAAACTTATTTAACAGCTGTGATACCGTCAATGATAATATTGAAGTATGGAGCTGAGCGTTTTGCACTCTCATTGAAGAATGTTACGCCATTTACTGTTTCAACAACTTCTGTATCAGGAGTAAAATCTTTATCTGTGTCAACATCAGCTATATAAGAAGTCAACGGTTTTCCTTCAACTGTGAATGTTGAGCAGTCAAAAATCTTGAGTGAACCATCTTTAATCTTTGCTTTTACTTCATCAAGTTTTTCCTGTGTGCCTTTTGCTGCAGCAGAACCAACAGCAGTTAATTCAACAGAACCTGTTTCGATAGTGCCTGTCCAGTCAGTATCAATTGCTTTGTCATTCATTACGCAGTCAATAATGTACTCGAAATATGGAGCCCAGTTAATTCTTGATGCAACAATAAATGTGTTAGGACAAGATTCAACTGTTGAACCATTGTAAGAAACATTAGGAATGTTCTTTTCTTCACAAGCTGTTGGAGCACCCATAGAGTCAGCGTGCTGAGAAATCAATTTGCAACCATTGTCAATAAGTGCAAGAGCTGTTGTCTTTTCAGCTGTTTCATCATACCAAGAGTTTGTGTAGCGTACTTCCATAGTAGCATTTTCTACAACTGATTTTGCACCAAGGTAGAAAGATGTGTAACCTGAAATAACTTCAGCATAAGGATGAGCACCAACATAACCGATTTTTGCATTTTCGTCAGAAACTTTACCGTTTTCGTCACCATAGAGTTCAACAAGTTTCATACCTGCTGCAACACCTGCAAGGTAACGGCCTTCATAAATGTTTGCAAAAGCATTGTGGAAGTTAGCAAGTTTTTCTGTGTGTGCCATTGTACCTGTAGCGTGACAGAATTCTACATCAGGGAAGTCCTTTGCAGCCTTAATCATATACTCTTCATGTCCGAATGAATCAGCAAAAATAAGGTCGCATGTTTCTGCCAAGTCAGCTGCCTGGTCATAACAAGCAGTGTCTTCAGGAATATCAGTAACGATTGTGTAATCGTCAGCAGTAAGTCCCTTGTTTGCACAAGCCTGTTTGAAAGCATCAATGAAGTTCTTGTCATAAGTTGAAGCATCCCCGTGTAAGCAAATAAGAGCTACCTTGATTTTGTCTGCTTCAGGTTCCTTGTTCTCATTACCGCCACAAGCAGCAAATACTGTTGCTACCATAACGAGAGCGAGAACAACTGCAATGATTTTTTTGAAATTTTTCATAACAAATTTCTCTCCTTTTCTTTTTTGTAATATTGAACAGCTTTTTTTGCTGTAATTACCTATTTACGGAAAACAATACTTCCTGTTTTATCATCCATTTCTTCAACAATTGCCATTGATTCAACACGGATACCCTGTGCACGGAGTTTATCTCCCCCACCCTGATAGCCTTTTTCAATAGCAATCGCACAACCGGCAAGCTTTGCTCCTGATTGATTAACAATATCAATAAGACCTATAAGTGCATTACCCTTTGCAAGAAAGTCATCAACAATCAAAACCGTGTCGGTTTCATTCAAAAAGTCTTTTGAAACAATTATGTCGTATGTACATTGATGGGTAAATGACTCAACCTTGCTTGTATATACATCGCCCTTAATATTCAGCGTTTTACTTTTTTTAGCAAAAAGAAGAGGGCAATTGAAATGTCTTGCAACCATACAACCAACACCGATACCTGATGCCTCAATTGTAAGCACCTTGGTAACGGCCTCATCTTTAAAAAGTTTTTTAATTTCAATTCCCATTTTGTCTAAAAGTTCAACATCAAGCTGATGATTTAAGAAACTGTCAACCTTTAAGACATTTCCTGAGAAAACCTTACCATCTTTTATAATTCTTTCTTCTAACATCTTCATAGTTTTATCCTCTTCACACACTCATATAAGTATTATAAATTAAAATGTCGAAAAACACAATAATTTTCATTTTTGCAATTCGTGGAAATTTTACCAATTTATTTGTTGAAAATACCTAAAAATAAAATCCGTAAAAATGTTTTTGAAATAAGGTAGTGCATTTTCATCTCCTTTACTGTATAATCATTTTAAAAGATATGAGTTGAGGTGTATTGCTTTGGATTTATCGCAGTTATTTAAAGAAAAATCAGTTCTTAAATGTGAAAATATAAACATTCGTGACCCTTTTATCCTTTACGAAGACGGAAAATACTATATGTATGGTACAAGAGCAAAAAACTTTGGTATCAAGGTAGGGGGATTTGATGTTTATGTATCAGAAGACCTTAAAAACTGGAGTCAACCCATTGAATGTTTTAACTCCAAAGAACACAATATGAATTACGAAGTCAACTGGGCACCCGAAGTACACAAATATAATGGTGACTATTATATGTTCGCAACCTTCACAAGAGAAAGTTGCAAATTAAGAGGCACTTACATTCTTAAAGCAAACAATCCGCTTGGTCCTTTTAAGATGCACAGCAAAGGTACTGTCACACCTGAAGAATGGGAGTGTCTGGACGGTACTCTGTACATAAACAAAGACGGAAAGCCTTTTATAGTTTTCTGTCACGAACATACTCAGATTATCAATGGTACAATCTGCTACGCACCTTTAAGTGATGACCTTACAGAAACTATTGGTGATGCTGTAACGCTATTTAAAGCATCCGACCCTTATTGGGCAGATAAAATTGATGATGAAAAAGTTCATAGAATTACAGATGGCCCGTATATGTATCGCACTAAAGCAGGTGAACTTTTAATGCTCTGGTCAACATTTATAAATCATAAATACGCAGAGTGTCTTGTCAGATTCAACGATGGTGAAATCAGTACGAATTTTGAACATTTACCACCACTTATTGATAATGACGGTGGACACGGAATGTTATTCAATGATAATGGCGGAAATCTTTGGCTTACATATCATTCTCCGAACCAAACTGATTATGAAAGGCCACATTTTGTATCAGTTGAAGATGCCGGAAAAACAATTGTAATTAAATAAATAAAATGGCACACTTAATTGATTTTAAGTGTGCTTTTTCTCACCATATGAATGGAATCAATCTGTATTTTACTTTTTGTTTGTACTCACTGTATCCTTCAAGTTCTTTTTCAAGAATTTCTTCCTCGTTTTTTATCCTTTTTGCAATTATAAGAGGATAGGCAAGAAAAATCAAAAACGAATATATTGAACCTAAAACAAGGGGCATAGACAAAAATAGTAATAGTGTGGCACTATACATTGGGTGTCTTACAATACCGTACAAACCGGTGTCAATTACTTTTTGATTTTCCTGCACCTCGATTGTACGAGAAAGATAGGTGTTTTCACGCAATACCTCTGCATATAAGATATATGCCACAAGAAAAACTATGGATGCACCGATTACTATACCCTTCGGTAAGGTGTACCAACCAAAACGAAAATTTAATCCCGCTGCAATAAATCCAGCAAGGAACATAAGCCCGCTAAGTTTCACAACAAGGCTTTGCTCTTTTTCCTTTTCTTTTGCGTTTAGTCTTTTTTTCAACAGTTCCGGGTTTTTAAGCATCATAACAAAACCGGCAGCAAACATTGGAATAAAAAGTATCCCCATAAGTATCCAACCGTTTACAAAGGAAAATGTACCGGCTGGTAAGAAGATTAGCAAACCAACCACAACAAACCCTAATAAAAACTTAAGTATCGCCTGAACAAATAATTTTGCTGTCATAAAAAACCTCCGCAACTTACTTCAAATTGATTATAACACTCAACTTTTATCCAATCAACCCTAGTTTTTCGAGTTTTTTTATAAAATTGTTTACAATACAAGTTCTTTTTGATATTATAAATATAAACTAAACTAAGTTTACACAAGGAGAATACTATGGATTCAAAAATCATATATGAACAACCTTTTGACAATAAAGAATTCGGCTCTGAACGCAATCGTATTCCTGCACTTTACACCCTTAACGACGGTAGTGTTATAGCAGGTGCAGATATTCGCTATGCTCACGGTTCGGACTCCCCAAACAACATTGACATTGCTGTTGCAATTTCAAAAGACGGATATACCGGTTGGGAATATTCGATGGTTAATCATTTTGATGACTATGCCGATACGGTTACATCAACCGACAGTGCATCTTTTATTGACTCTGTTATTGTACAGTCAAAAACCGGAAGAATATTCTTGTTGGCAGATGTTCAACCCTCTGAATGTGGTTATCTTCAGTGTAAAACCGGTACCGGATATACAGAAATCAACGGTAAAAAACATTTATTGTTAACTACGGGAAACAATGGTGATAAATTAGATACTTTTAGCTATTGTATTGGTGACTTTGATGGTGATTTTGCCCCAGTTTTAACAAGAACAGATTCTAAAATCACGGAATATTCCATCGATAAAGAGTTTCGACTTTACAAAAATGGTGAAGCTATTTATACGGCACAAAAAGGTGCTGATGGAGCCAATGTTCAACAAAATATCTTTTATAGTTCTGCAGAACTCAAATGTTACAGAACCACTTATTTATGGTTAAGATATAGCGACGATAATGGTAAAACTTGGAGCCACCCTTCCATTCTTTCTGAACAAGTAAAGAAAGAAAAAGAATCTTTTTTAGGTGTTGGTCCCGGCAGAGGTATGGCGATTGAGCATAATGGAAAAGAGCGAATTCTTTTCTGTGTTTATGATAACAATGGCTTATTTAAAGACCCTATTTTTGAAAATGCAAGTGTTATTTACTCCGACGATAATGGTATAACCTGGCACAGAAGTAACAAAATCAAAATAAAACCTGGACTTCAAAAGACAAGTGAGGCTCAGTTGGTAAAAATTGATGGTGGGGACTACAAGGCTTTGCGTATTTATGCACGAAATTTAAGTAATTACATAGCTTATGCCGATAGTACTGATGGTGGTCACTCTTGGACTACATTCCGTGCAGACAGAGCCCTTGAAGGCACAAAAAACTGTATGGTTTCACTTATGGAAACCACAAGAAAAATTGACGGTAGGCAGATGATTCTATGCTCTGCAGGTGGAAACCTTAAAGCAAGAGCCGATGGTGTACTTCGTGTTGGTCTTACTCAAAATAATGGTGATGTTAAATGGATTAGCAAATATCACTTAACACAAGGTTTTTACGGTTACTCTTGCCTTACGGAATTATCCGACGGTAATTTCGCAGTTTTCTATGAGGACGAGGCAGCACACCTTAAATACACTATTTTTAATGTGGGTGATGATGGTAAAATCAACGAAATCAACGGAGAAAACCTTGATTTTAAGTATGATTCTTCCCCAAAAGTAAAACGTTCAATAAATATGAAAAGAAGTTTTGCAAAAATCAAATTTGCATTAGGCCTAATGTAATACTATTTAATGGTGGTTCAATGGTTTCAGTTTATTTCTTCAAATTATCTGATAAAACTACATACGACGCAAACCTGCTTCCTGCAAACATAAAAGAGCACTGCAAAAAAAAAGAGAGTGTTGCAGCTGCAAGTGCCCTGTTGTCAATGGACGTTGAGAATCTTCACTATGATGAAAACAATAAACCGTGGGCTGACAACTGTTTCGTAAGTATTTCCCACAGCAAAGATATGATTGCTGTTTGCAAATCGGATAAACCAGTAGGAATTGACATTGAATTTATGTCAACTGACCGGGATTATAAAAAAATTGCCAACAGATTTTACAAGGGTAAGGAATTAGAAGAATTTCAATCCTCTCCTACTGCCGAAACCTTTTACGATCTTTGGACAAAAAAAGAGGCATACAGTAAAATCAGCGGACAAGGTGCTATTGAGATTTTTGAAGGGTTTGATGTGTTAAGTGTTGACGGATATGACTTTCAATCAGAAATTCTTGGAGATTATGCTATTTCTGTCTGCGAAAGCAACAAATAAATATTAACATTTTCTGCACTTGCAAAAAATGTTTAATCATGTTAAAATACAAAAAAATAAATGAGGTGAATTTATGTATAGATTTATCGGAGAACAGGATGCATACAGTTTCTTCAATTATATGTCTTCTTATGCAGTTTATGCTGCAACTATATTTTTCTTCTTTTTCAAAAGAAAAAGTTTAGGAATGTTTTCAAGATACATATCCAATCTGGTTTCTCAGTTTAATAACAAATTAGGAAATGTTGTTGAATTGGTATTTGCCTTTCTAGAAACATATATGCTTTCGTATTTAGTTGAATATGCAAGTGCATACAATCGACTGTTTGGTAGTATTGTTGGTACAGGTGCAAACTATTTTGCAGAATTCATTATGATATTGCTTTTCTGCACTTTAGCATCAATACTTATTGTGGCAAACCCATTAAAGCAATTAGATATATCAACATTGTTTGCTCCTATACAGTTAATCTTCTTTAAAATTGCTTGTTTCTGTAATGGTTGCTGTTGGGGAATTCCTTGGGAATACGGGCCATATAATCACAACCCCCACCATCCGGGAAACCAAGTACCTGTACAAGCAATGGAAATCGTTTTAGTATTAGCAATTTTTATCTTTTTGCTTGTATATCGTAAAAAGGCAAAACCCGGAACACTGTTCCCAATGTATATGATTTTATATAGTTGCGGAAGATTCTTCATTGAGTTTTTCAAAGCAGATTACCCTAATGTTTTAGGTCCATTAAAAACATATCATTTATTATCTTTGATTAGCATAGTCATTGGTTTGATAATGTTTCTACTCATCAGCAAGTATGGTGAAAAAGTCTCTGATTTACATGAAAGAATATGTGAAAAGTTTAATGTGAAAATTGCGAGCTACAAAGAAACCAAGGCGAAGAAAGCTGAAGAAGAAAATGCAAAACTTGAAGCTGAAATGCTTGAAAGGCTTGAAAAAGCGAAAGTAGCAAGAGCAAAAGCTTCCGTAAAATACAAAAAATAAACTCAAAAAAAACACCGAAGAGAAAGAAAACTCTTCGGTATTTTTTTACTCCGTTATGGTATCAATAATGATTTTTGCTATCTCATCACTATTATGTGTCTGGAAATAATGAGAATCCGTGTCAATATATCGCACTTTATCAAAATTATTTGCAAGTGTTCTCCACAATCTTTCAGCATCTTTATAATTCTTTGTGAATATATCCGTCTTACTAATTATGACTAGTGTTCTTGCATTTATTGTTGATGCATTTTTATAGAAATATTCTGTCATAAAGTCAGTGTCTTTACGGAATTTCTCAACCATACTATGCTTGCTTTCAACAGATAATTTGTCTATTGGAGCCCCTGCTTGTATAAGTTTGCGTTGAATAGACTGTTTTGAGATGTAATTCCAGTTGTTATGTTTGCTTGGCTTTAGAGGAGGAATAAATCCACCGGTGATATAGTTACAAATCACTACACCTTGCTTTTCAAGAATATTTATAAGCTGTAATGCAACTGCAGCTCCTGCACAATGAGAATAAATGGAAACCTCTTTTGTTTTTGCAAGTTTTACTATTTCCTCAGCAACTATACTGCATTCGTTGAAAGAACGAAGATAATCAACATAATAAAGTGAAATATCCGGTGCAATTCTCTCAAAATCCTTTGTAATTGCTGCAAATGCAGAAGCATCACCACCTGCATACGGTATAAAGATAATTGCCTTTGTTGATTTCTCAACAGTTCTCAAAGCAAATAGGTCTGATATTTCTTCATTTGAACTTTCAATCAATTCTGCAAGCATTTCCGGAGTTGAATTTGCAATAAATTCGGCAGCAGAAATTCCCTTCAACTCATTTTCAGAAAGAATTGAAATCATATCGATACTTGTGCCACCAAGATTAAAGAAATCCTCATTTCTGCCAACACAATCAATCTTGAGAGTTTTTTGGAATAACTCACAAATCATTTTTTCCGTATATGTTACCGGTTTTTCCTTGACAGTAGTATTGTCAAACACAACTTCTATGTTATTAAGTGCTTTTCGGTCAAGCTTACCGCTCTGATTGAGAGGCATTTTTTCAATGAATACCAATTTACTTGGAAGCATATATCGTGGCAATTTCTTTTCACAATATCTTAGCATTTCTTTAGTAGATATTTCATCGCCACAATAATATGCAACAAGCACATCTTGTCCATTATTCTGCTTAATAATAACAGCAACCGCCTCAACACCGTTAATGTCACTGATAACCTTTTCAATTTCACCAAGTTCAACGCGCTGACCATTAAGCTTAACTTGATTATCTATTCTTCCCACATAACATATCTGTCCGTCTTCTCTCCAGTATGCTAAGTCCCCTGTTTTGTAGAGTTTTCCTGTTCCAAACGGATTGTCGATGAATTTTTGTTCTGTGAGTTCTTGGTTATTAAGATATCCTTGTCCTACATTTACTCCTGCTATGCAAAGTTCACCCACTACTCCTATTGGTGTCGGGTTCATATATTTATCTGTGATGTACAGCTGTGTATTGTAGATTGGCTTTCCTATCGGTACCGGGTCTGTGTCTGTTGGAACGCAAGGATAATAGCTTACATCCACTGCACATTCTGTT
>JAZSBY010000072.1:0-11426 GCA_045602655.1 Candidatus Fimenecus sp.
GCAATGTTCTTTGTAAGAATTCCAAGACGGCTTCCCTGACCGCCTGCAAGAAGCATTGCAATACATTCTTGTTTTCTTGCCATATTTTTTCCTCCTTAAATGGATGATAGTATATTTTATTATCTTGTCTTTTTAAGATAAATTGTTGACATTGGTGGTAAATCAAGAGAAATACTCTGCTCAAAACCGTGCATCGGAGTCTTTTCCCACTTGATTTTTTCTTTCTGCCCTTTACCCGAGCCACCGTAGATTTCGTCGTCGCAGTTAAACACTACCTTGTAGTTAGCCTTTGCAGGAACACCGATTTTGTAATTCTTACGCTCTACGGGTGTAAAGTTGCAGACTGCAATAATTTCCTTACCTTTTTCGTCAATTCTGCGGAATGCGATTACCGAATTATCATTGTCATCCGCTGAAATCCACGAAAAGCCTTCCCAGGAGTGGTCAACCTGCCAGAGTGGAGCATTGTCCTTGTAAAAATGGTTCAAGTCCTTAAAGTACTTCTGCAACTGTCTATGTGCATCATACTGCAAGAGCAACCAGTCAAGCTCTTGTTTGTAATTCCACTCGATAAACTGGCCGAATTCACTGCCCCTAAACATAAGCTTTTTACCGGGATGAGCCATCATATATCCCATAAAAGCTCTTACCCCTGCAAATTTTTCCTCATAAGTACCGGGCATTTTATTGATAAGTGAGCATTTACCGTGAACAACCTCATCGTGGGAGATTGGCAGGATAAAATTCTCTGAAAATGCATAAAAGAATGAGAAAGTGATACAACCGTGGTTACCTTTTCTGTAAAGGGGGTCAGTTGAGAAATACCTTAAAATGTCATTCATCCAACCCATATTCCATTTGTAGTTAAAACCAAGGCCACCCATAAACACAGGCTTTGTAACCATTGGCCAGGCTGTACTTTCTTCGGCAATAAGCAAACTGCCGTGGTAATCACGGAAAACATTCATACTGAGTTTATTTAAGAATGCTACGGTTTCAAGATTTTCAACCCCACCGTCTTTGTTGGCAATCCAATGTCCGTCATCCCTACCGTAGTTAAGATAGAGCATTGAAGCAACTGCATCTACACGAAGACCATCAATGTGGTATTTATCAAGCCAGAACATAGCACTTGAAATAAGGAAGGACTGAACCTCGTTTCTGCCGAAGTCAAAAACCTTTGTTCCCCATTCAAGATGTTCGCCTTTTCTTATATCTGCATATTCATAACAAGCAGAGCCGTCGAATTCATAAAGTCCGTGAGCATCCTTTGGAAAATGAGCAGGCACCCAGTCAAGAATAACACCGATATTATTCTTATGACACATATCAATAAGATACATCAAATCGTCAGGTGTGCCGTAACGGGAAGTTGCTGCAAAATATCCTGTTACCTGATAACCCCAGGAGCCATCAAAAGGAAATTCGGTAAGTGGCATAAACTCAATATGGGTGTATCCCATTTCCTTAACATAAGGAATAAGTTCTTCTGCCATTTTACGGTATGAATAGAAATTACCGTCCTCATACTGTTTCCAAGAGCCAAAATGCACCTCGTAAATGTTAACGGGTCTGTCATACTGTGCTTTTTCTCGCTTTGCCTTTTCCCATTTGTGGTCAGTCCATTTGTATGAGCCTAACTCATAATACTTTGTAGCATTATCGGGACGGGTTTCAGTATGGTAGCCGTAAGGGTCGCATTTCATAAGTTTTCTGCCATCCTTTGTTGTGATGCAGAATTTGTATGAGTCAAAAACCTTTACATTTTTAATGTAAACCTCCCAGATACCACCTGCTGTAACACGCTGTGCCTTGTCCGCCTCGTCATTCCAGCCGTTAAAATCACCTGTAACGCTTACTGACTCTGCATTTGGAGCCCAAGTCCTGAAAACAACTGTTTCGTCATCCACACGGTGAGCACCCATATACTCATAGGCACGAGCATTATTTCCCTGATGGAAAAGATACACGGGAACTTGTGCCTCATAGTTGTTTCCTAATTCCGTCATTTCATCACCTCGCATTTTTTCAACAAAGCATAATTCTACTTATACAGATATATTTTATCACTACAAAAAGTTAATTTCAAGTGCTTTTTGCACAAAATAGTCAAATCAGTAACAAATTTCATTACGAGCATTTGTGCAGTTTGTTACAAAATATTACAGAAAAATTGCAAAACAAACAGTTTGCAACAGTAATGTTTATTAAATTCCTGAGTGCAGAATTTACTCTTTAACACGAAACGGAAACTCCGAAAGTTCTATTTTTCTTAATAAATCCAAGTATAGCAACGCAAAAATCTTGTTGTTTTCAGGTGGTATAATTTTTAAACCTGGGTGGTATAATTTTTAAACTTGGGTGGTGTAATTTTTAAACCTGGGTGGTATAATTTTTAAACCCTATAAATAATATATAAATAATATATATAAATAATATTTATAAATAGTGTGCAGTTTTTTAACAAAAAGCAAGGGCAGTTCATTTTCGAACCGCCCTGCTATTATTTATTTTTCCTCAAAATTACCTGTGTATAACTGATAGTATTTTCCTTTTTGCTCAATCAAATCATCGTGGTCACCACGCTCAATAATTCTGCCGTTTTCGAGAACCATAATCGCCTTTGCATTTCGCACGGTCGAAAGTCGGTGAGCAATAACAAAAACCGTTCTGCCCTCCATAAGTGCATCCATACCCTGTTCAATATGCTTTTCTGTTCTCGTGTCAATTGAACTTGTCGCCTCATCAAGAATAAGCACAGGCGGGTCTGCAACTGCTGCACGAGCAATAGAGATAAGCTGGCGTTGACCCTGTGAAAGGTTTGAACCGTCACCTGTAAGCATTGTGTTGTAGCCCTCGGGAAGATGCTCAATGAACGAATGAGCATTTGCAATTTTAGCTGCCTCAACAATTTGTTCGTGGGTAGCATTAAGATTACCGTAACGGATATTATCTTCGATTGTGCCTGTAAACAAATGAGTATCCTGCAAGACAATGCCCAATGAACGACGCAAATCATCCTTTTTGATTTTCTTGATGTTTATGCCGTCATAACGGATTTTACCTTCGTCAATCTCATAGAAACGGTTAATGAGATTTGTAATTGTTGTCTTACCTGCACCTGTTGAGCCGACAAAAGCAATTTTCTGTCCAGGCTTTGCATAAAGTGAAATGTCATTAAGAACTGTTTTCTTACCGTCGTAGCTGAATGTAACATTCTCAAAAACAATATCACCTGCAAGTCTGGTGTAGGTGATTGTACCGTCACCGTGAGTATGCTTCCAAGCCCAGATACCTGTTCTCTTTTCAGTCTCTTTTATTTCGCCGTTTTCATCAATTTCAGCATTGACAAGCACAACATATCCCTCGTCAATTTCAGGCTTCTGGTCAATAATCTCAAAAATTCTCTCCGCACCTGCAAGAGCCATAAGAGCATTATTAAACTGCTGTGTAATATTTGAAATGGGCTGTGTAAAGCTTCTGATATATTGCAGGAATGCGACAATATCACCTGCAGTCATAGCCTTCTTAATGGCTAAAAGTCCACCAACTGCAGCAGTAAGAGCATAAGTTATGTGGGAAAGGTTATTCATAATCGGTCCCAACATATTTGCAAAGGAGTTTGCACTTGTTGCAGACCTGCGAAGTCTTTCATTGATTTCGCCAAAACGAGTGGCAACCTCGCCCTCGTGGTTAAACACCTTAACAACCTTTTGACCTTCGATAATTTCTTCAATATAGCCGTTAACCGTACCCAATTCTTCTTGTTGTTTCTTAAAGTAGAAAGCACTCTTTTTGCCAAGTGTTTTTGTAACAAACACCATTACAACCACCATAGCACATACGATAAGTGTCATCTGCCAACTTAAAAAGAGCATAATGCAGAATGAGCCGATAATCATAACACCTGATGAGATAAACTGCGTTACACCCTGACTTATAAACATACGGAGTGTTTCAACGTCATTTGTAAAACGGCTCATAATTTCACCGTGAGGACGGGAATCAAAGAAACTGATTGGCAAATCTGCAATAGCATCAAAAAGGTCTTTTCTCAAGGTGTTGAGAGTGCGTTGAGTAAGCCAGACAGAGCATTTTGACTGCCCGTAAGATGCCAACGCACCAAAAAGGAATACCGCACCCATAATGCACATCATTTTAATAAGCGGTGCTATGAGTTCACTTGTGAATTCCTGACCTATCATCGGTGTGAGATAGTCGTCAATAATGGGCTTAATAAACAATGAACCCGAAACAGATGCAACTGAACTGATTGCTGCAAAAATTAGCATACCGAAGAACAAGCCCTTATGCTTTAAAATATAGCCAAAAAGTCGCTTTATTGTCCCCTTCGTATTTTTGGGTTTTTGTACCGGTCCTCTCGGGCCTTTTCTGCCACCACCCATTGGTCCTGCCATTATAACGCACCTCCCATCACATCAAAATCGTCACTGCCCTTTTGCTGGGAGTTGTAAATATCCTGATAAATTTCGCTTCTCAAAAGCAATTCCTCGTGATTGCCTATATCGTTAATTCCGCCCTCGTCGAGAATGATAATCTTGTCGCAGTCGGAAACGGATGAAATTCTTTGTGCAATAATAATCTTTGTTGTGTCAGGAATGCATTCACGAAGTCCCTTACGGATTTTTGAATCTGTAAATGTGTCAACTGCACTTGTGGAGTCGTCAAGAATAAGGATTTTTGGCTTTTTAAGGATTGCACGGGCAATACAGAGTCGCTGTTTCTGTCCACCTGAAACATTGACACCACCCTGACCTAAATCCGTGTTATATCCGTCGGGGAATGAGGATACAAAGGAGTGTGCATCGGCAATTTTACAAGCCTCAACCAATTCTTCATCAGTTGCGTTTTTATCGCCCCAGCGAAGATTTTCTGCAATTGTGCCGGAGAAAAGGACATTTTTCTGAAGCACCATACTGACTGCATCACGCAGACCTTTTATCTTGTAATCCTTTACATTTACACCACCAACAAGCAATTCGCCCTCGGTAACATCATAAAGTCTTGGAATCAACTGCACAAGGCTTGTTTTTGCACTACCTGTTGCACCGATAATGCCTATCATTTCACCACTTTCGATTTTGAATGTAGCGTTTTTGATTACATTATTCTGTGCCCCTGCATACTTAAAGGAAACATTTTTAAACTCAATTGAGCCGTCTTTAACATCCTCAACTGTTGCATTATCGTCGTTTATATCGGGAATTTCCTCAACAACCTCTAAAATACGCTTTGCACTTGCCTGTGACATAAAGAATTGAGCAATAAGCATAACAATCATAAGGAAATGAATTAAAATCTGCATAATATAAGTGAAGATTGCGGAGAAATCACCTATAAGCAGGGTCTGTTCAGTAATCTGCTTCGCTGCGATATAGAGAATTGCAAGGATTGTACCGTACATAATAATTGTAAATGTAGGCATACCCAGAATCATAAGCTTTTCTGCGTGTAATGCAGCATTCATAAGGTCGTCGTTTGCCTTTTTGAACTTTTTCTTTTCAAAATCTGAACGAACAAAAGACTTTACAACCCTTACATTAGTAAGATTTTCCTGAATTGACGCGTTGAAGGAGTCAAACATTTTAAACATTTTCTTAAATCTTTTCAATGTGATTGGAGCAAAGATTATAAGAATAATTGCAATAAGAGGAAGTGCCACCGTAAAGGGCATAGCCACCTGACGGCTTTTAATAACCGTAATTACAAGTGCCACAACAAACATAACGGGTGCACGGAACAACATTCTAATCATCATAACAAATGTATTCTGCACAGAGTTTACATCAGTTGTAAGTCGTGTAATCAAGGATGCAGTTGAAAAATGGTCAATGTTTGAGAATGAAAATTTCTGAATTTTGCCCATAATTTCCTCTCTCAAGGATGCACCGAAGCCCATACCTGCAACTGCAGCCATTCTTGCCGCCATAGCACCACAGAAAAGAGAACCGATTGCATATAAAAGCATTTTAAGTCCCAGACGGAGAATAGTGTTCATACTATCCTCTGTCATTCCGTCCTGCACAAGGTTTACTATATCCGCCATAACAAGGGGAATTAAAAGTTCAAGCACAACCTCACCAATCATCAAAATCGGTGAAAGGATTGTGGGAACAATATATTTTTTCGCGTGTCTTAAAAGTTTAAACATTGTCATCCCCCTTTCCAAAGGTTTTAATGTTTTCCGTCATTCTCTGTAGGAATGATATTACCAAATCAATTTCTTCGTCCGTAAAGCCCTCAAAGGACACCTCGTCAACCACCTCAAAAAGCTTGTCGGCATATTCTGAAAGCTCTGCACCTTTTTTGGTGAGTTTAAGGTTATTGCATCTTGCATCTTTTTTGTCGGCAACTCGCATAATCAGTCCCGACTCCTCCATTCGCTTAACGGAGTTTGCAACTGACGGTGGAGAAACATGAAGAAAATCTGCAATTTCTTTTTGTGTTGCATTTTTATGCTCTTTTAAATATTTAAGTATGGGGGGCTGACCGAAATAGAGTCCTTTTGCACGGAAACCACTTTCAACAACACTTCGATGAGTGTAATGGTAACTGTGAAAGCCCTCTCTTATCTTTCTGACTTTTTCGTTCATTTTTTCACATTCTTTCTGACTCTCGTCAAAATAGTTAATCGGTTAATAATTAACCGGTTAACTGTTTTTTATTATACACCTAAAAAAAGCCCTGTCAAGGTGCAAAAAAGAGGTCAAATGTGAACTTTTTGTTAACAATTTGCCCTATTTTGCAAATCGTCCCACAAATCGTGGGACGTTTTTGCGATTTGGCACTATATATGGAGGGACTTTTTTCAAGGTAAGAAGTAAAAGTGAATAAGTAATAAGTATTTTTACCTTTTAATCCTTCCAAGAAAGGAGCAAAAATGAACACAAAGAAACTTACAAAGAAGGAAACTGATTTCTGTCGTATGTATGTACGACTGCGAAATCCCCGTGAGGCAGCTGTGAGGGCAGGGTTTACCACCTTACCCGAATGTCGTGCAGTAAGCCTTTTATCAAAGAGAAGTATCCGTCAGAAAATCAACGAGCTGGAAAAAGAAGCCCTTGCAGACGAAGCGCTCATATCTGCGGGACTTCAACGCCTTGCATTCGGCTCAGTTACTGATGCGGTCAAACTTATTCTCTCCGCTGACAAAAATTCTTCCCCCGATATTGATAGTCTTGACCTTTTTAATGTGTCAGAAATCAAATTCACAAGCGGAAAGGGTATGGAGATTAAATTCTTTGACAGATTAAAGGCTTTGGAGCGACTTTCCCTCATTTCTCAAAACGGAAACGATTTGGGTGCATTGTCATTCTATGAAGCACTTGAAAGAAGTGCAAACAAGACGGAGAGTGAAGATAATGTCACAAATTAACTTTCACTCCTTTTCCCCTAAACAGATGACGGTGCTTAATTGGTGGTGCGAAAACAGTAAGTATAACGCCTGTGACGCCATCATCTGTGACGGTGCAGTCCGTAGCGGAAAAACCCTTTGTATGTCACTTTCGTTCATTTTATGGAGCTTCTATCGGTTTTCAGACTGTTCCTTTGCAATCTGCGGTAAAACAATCACATCCTTAAGGCGAAATGTTATCACTCCCCTGTTGCCGCTGCTCAAGGATTTGGGCTTTACCGTAAAGGAAACAAAATCGGCAAATGTAATACTTATTCAGAAAGGAAAAATCAGTAACAGATTTTACCTTTTCGGTGGCAGGGATGAGTCTTCGGCATCTCTTATTCAAGGTATCACCCTTTGCGGAGTGCTTCTTGATGAAGTTGCTTTGATGCCCCGTTCATTTGTTGAACAGGCATTGGCAAGATGCTCCGTCAACGGCTCAAAATTATGGTTTAACTGTAACCCCGAGAATCCTCGTCATTGGTTTTATACCGAGTGGATTAAAAAAGCAAAAGCGAAAAATTGCCTCTATCTTCATTTTCTTATGGACGACAATCCATCCCTTTCGCAAAAAATCAAAAACAGATACAAGAGTCTTTATTCAGGGGCATTTTATGAACGCTTTGTGCTTGGTAAATGGGTTGCGGTTGATGGTCTTGTGTATCCTTTTTTCAATGAAAAAGAGCATGTAACCGACACTCCTCCCGAAAACTGTAATCAGTATTACATTTCCTGCGACTACGGAACAGTTAACCCTGCCTCATTCGGACTTTGGGGCGAAAAAAGCGGAATTTGGTACAGACTCAGGGAATTCTATCACGATTCAAAGCAGAAAGGCTTTCAGATGACTGACAAGGAGTACTACGACAAACTGGTCAACCTTGCAGACGGTAAAAAAATTGAAGCGGTGATAGTTGACCCATCGGCTGCATCCTTTATGGAATGTATCCGACGAGAAGGCAAATTCCGTGTTATTCCCGCAAAAAACAATGTAGCAGACGGAATCCGCAAGGTTTCGGAAAACCTGAAAACCAAAAAAATTATCATTGGCAGTTCCTGTACGGACACATTGAGAGAATTTTCTCAATACCGTTGGGACACAGGCAGTGTCAACGACACTCCAAGAAAAGAGTATGACCACGCTATGGACGATATTCGTTATTTTGTGGCAACTGCTCTTTCCTCTGCGGACAGTTCCTTCTTTGCTATGTCCGTAGAAAGAAACTAACAAGTTACACAAGGAGGTATTGACTTGTCAATTTTCGACAAAGTAGGGAAACGAAAGGTCTGTGCCACAGCACCACAGACATCTTCATCCCAACCCTTTGAGAGTTTGTGCAACTTCTTTCCATCAAGCATCAATCAACCCGAACTCTATCGCAGTCTTCGTGAAGCAATCCCCATCATTGACACGGCAATTTACAAGCTTGTCCGTCTTACAGGTGGTTTTTGTGTAGTATCAAACAACGGCAAAAACCAGAAACAGCTTGACGATTTTGTCCGCAACATAAATATCGGCGGTACGGGAAAAGGGCTTCAACAGTTTATCGACACCTATTTTGAACAGTTACTCACTTTTGGTACATCCGTCGGTGAGATTGTGACGGACAGTAACGGAATAAATTCCCTTTACAATGTCCCTGTTGAGAATATCGTACTTAAAAGGAACCCTAAAAACTTCAACGAGGTGCTTATTTGTCGTCCCGATTCCCTTTCAGGCACACCTGTTAAATATCAGGATTTGGTTATGTTTTCCACACTTAATCCTGAGGCCGGAAGCATTACGGGTAACTCCATTTTAAGGGGACTTCCCTTTGTTACATCAATTCTTTTGAAAATCTATAATTCAATGGGACAGAATTGGGAAAGAGCAGGAAATCTGCGATATGCCGTTACCTATAACCCCGGCTCCGATATGCTTGACCGTGCTTATGCCAAAGAGAGAGCCACACAGATTGCCTCTGAATGGTCAAATGCCATGAACGGAAATTCCGTTAAGGATTTTGTTGCTGTCGGTGATGTTCAGATTAAGGTAATCGGTGCGGACGGACAGATTTTAGACAGTGAGATTCCCGTCCGTCAGATGCTTGAACAGATTATTGCAAAGCTCTCTATTCCACCATTTATGCTTGGCATATCCTGGAGCACAACGGAGAGAATGTCATCACAACAGGCAGATGCTCTTACAACGGAACTCACTGCTTACAGACGAATTCTCACACCTGTTATTGAAAAGATTTGCTCGCTTTTTCTTCGTTTCTGCGGTAACAGTGACGGAGTAGAGGTAAAGTGGGACGAAATCACTTTACAGGATGCAGTTGAGCAGGCTCGTGCGGACCTTTACAAGGCACAAGCACTTTCTTTGGGAGGTGAAAAGAAATGATTAAAAAATCTTACACTACAACAAATGATGTAGGAACTCCTACTGATGAGGATATGCTTTTAATCAACGAACATACTCTTAAAAAGTTAGAAAAAGATGATGTTTTCACATTCGGCGTTGTCCTTTGTGACAATGACATTGACCGCGATTTTGAGCGATTTGATGAGGACTCTCTTAAAACTCTTGAAAAGCTTTTCGTTGGTAAAACGGGAATTTTAAACCACAGTATGAAAAGTGAAGACCAGAGCTGTCGCACATATAAAACACAAGTGCTTTGCGATAACACAAGAAAAACTGCTGACGGCAAGGATTACACCTATCTTAAAGCCTGGTGTTACACAGTACGCAGTGAGAAAAATGCATCACTTATCAAGGATATTGAAAGTGGCATCAAAAAGGAAGTAAGCGTCAGCTGTGCATCCGAAGGTCGCATCTGCTCAATCTGTGGGGAAAATCGTTGCAGTCATATTGCGGGACGAAAATACAACGGTGACACCTGCTACAAGACTATTACCCAAATCACCGATGCTTACGAGTGGTCATTTGTGGCAGTACCGGCACAGAAAAATGCAGGGGTTACCAAGTCGTTTAAAAAGGAGAAAACTATGGAAAATATTTTAAAATCCATAAAGGAAGAAAAAAGCCTTACTCTTAATGAGCAAGAGCTTAACAAACTTTCAGACTATATGGATTCCCTTAAAGAAAAGAGTCTTGACGGTGAAAAATATCGTAATTCTCTTATTCAAAGTGCAAAGAAGAATTTTGCATTGACAATTCCTGCACTTAAAGAGGAATGTGTTGACGAAATGCTCAAAGGTCTTTCTTCAGAAACACTTGAAGCACTTTGCACATCTCTTACAAAACAGGCTGACAAGGTTATTCCGCCTGTAAGCCAACTTTATACAGAAGAAAACCATAAAAACAACTCAAACAGTGAGTTTAAATTTTAAGGAGGATTTAAAATATGGCTAATTTTGAAACAATCAAACTCGACAAAGGACTTTACGGCACAAGAAAGGGCTTCCTTTCAGAACTTGAAAGCATTGACCCAAGTGAAAATTACAAGGGTACAAGCCTTGAAGGTCTTGACGCATTTGAGCGTCAGTTAAAACGATTTGACATCAAACTCAAGGGTGCAGGCAGTTCAACAGTTGACAAATTCTTTGCAACAACTGATTCTGCTGTTCTTTTCCCTGAATATGTGTCACGAGCAGTTCGTCAGGGTATTGAGGAAGGCAAAAATCTTGATTCAATTATTGCAACAAAAACAAACATTGACGGTCTTGATTACAGAACAATCACATCAATTCCGACAGCAGACGAAAAGGAACTTAAAGAAGTCAGTGAAGGTGCACAGATTCCTGAAACAGTTATTCATACTCAGGAAAATCTTGTTACACTTAAAAAACGTGGCAGAATGTTAGTGGCATCTTACGAAGCAATCCGTTTCCAGCGTCTTGACCTTTTCACAGTAACACTCCGTCAGATTGGTGCATATATTGCCCGTTCACAGTTCAAGGATGCAGTTAATGTTCTTATTGACGGTGATGGCAACAGCAATTCTGCTCAGGTAGTTTCTCCTGCAACATCAGGTACAATCACTTATGCGGACTTAATCACACTCTG
>JAZSBY010000073.1:0-14051 GCA_045602655.1 Candidatus Fimenecus sp.
GTTATTTTATATTTGATGACTCTGCCTTTTTTTCTCGGAAAGAGCATCCGTAATATTTGCGTAAAAGCCTTTGAGTTTGTCTTTCGCAAACACCGATTAAATTAGAAAGCTCTGAAAGTGTTAGAGAACCATTATCGTTTATAAAGGCATGTTCAATTGTTATAAAACGTCTATCATTTAAGTTATCTTTGCTATCCGGAAAAGATGCCAAAGATGGCATATAAAGTCGTGTAATTTTAAGAAGTAATAATTGTAACATTGAACTTATTGCATTTGTATATCCAAATAGTTCATTTTCTTTTTCATTTAAAATCTCTTCAAAAATTACTTGAAATTCTTTATGTTTTGAAAAATAAAAATGTGTTGACAGAAAAGACGAAACAAGTGCATCATTGGTTTTCTTTTCCGATGCCTGAAGGTAAATAAATATTTCCGTCAAAGGGTTTTGTGGATTGGTTGACTGTTGATGATATATATTAGGACCTGTAACAAAAAAGTCACCTTTTGAAAGAGCGTACACCTTGCTGTCAGTGTTAAGTGTACCTTCTCCATCGATGATATAGTGCAGTTCATAACTGCTTTTTGCGTGGCTGTGACCTGCCATGTCATTTTTAAAAATGCCTTTATCTAATTGAATCAAGGTAAAATCAAAGTCATTCCACTTGAATGTAATCATAATTATCACCAACTACATTATACAACAAATACGACATTTTGCAAATACTTATGTCGCATAAAAAGACCCCAAGGTAAAAGTGTGTCTTTACCCTGGGGTTTATTGATTAGAAATGAATTTTAATAGAATAACTTTGAATATGTATCGAAGTTGTCAATAACACCTGCATTTTTAATTATAGATTTTATCTTAAAATTACGTTTAGCATCTATATACATTGTTTTGTGCTGATAGTCATTATGTCCAACACGGTTCATTCCAACTCCACAGGCATTTTCAAGCACATTGTTCTTTACTGTATATCCTTCGGTCTGTTCATCCATATATATGCCACTTGTACCGTAGTCTGCCCATTCAGGTAAAACAATATCATGAATGTAATTGCCACTCATTTCAGAGTTTGGCTGTTTTGAAAGAGTGTAAATACCACCGGCATCACAGAGAATTTGACTTGTGTGATGGATTTCATTGTTTAATATTCGATTATCTCTCATTGCATTGTCAGCATTTGACCAGCCGAAACCAACTGATATGCCTGTATAAGGTGCATACGCTACCTCATTGTTTGCAATAAGAATATTTCTTGGATAACCTGCACAAATGCCAACAGAACTTTCATAATCAGTACCTATGTGTAAAACGCGATTGTTTACGATTCTGTCATCAGTACAAATATCAGATTCGTCTTCAGGGTTATATACAACGTGGATATCTGTATTTTCATCAACGACGAATTTGCCTATCATAATTCCGTTTCCACTGATGTTCTGAATAAGGTTGTCTTGTATCAGAGAATTTTTCGTGCCGAAGTGCAAGTCAATTCCTGCAGCACCCATATTTTCCACAGTACAGTTTTTCATTGTGAAGTTTTCAGTATTGGCAACATATATGGAAGCAGATGGTCTTAAAACACCCATATCATTAGTTTTGAAAATACAGTAGTTTGCAAACATACCTGCTTGTACATCAACGAGACCTTTTTCACTTGGTAAGTTCCAAGTGCTGTATTGGAAAGTTATTCCCTCAAAAGACAGATTTTTGATTTTACTGTTATCTGTTGAATTTACTGTAACAAGATTTTCAAGCCTTGGGGCAACTACGCACACAGAATTCATATCCATATTTTCAGGTGATTTAAAGTAAACTGTGTTTGTGCTTTCATCCAAATACCACTCTTTATCGGTGTCAATCAGTTCGTAGGCATTTTCAATATAGTAAACAAAGTCGTGAGTGCTCATATGAGAATAACCGTCTATATTTGGATGCATTCGGTTAAAAATTAAAGAACTTTCGTTATCCTGAATTCTAATAGATGTTATGTTACCCTCAGTAACAGCAGACTTAACTCGAAGCACATTTTTAACCCATGCTGTTAAAATATGAAGTTCAACTTTTGTAAGGTTGTTGAAATTCTGAAACTCATCGTCATTTAGATATATTTCACCGTATGCTGCAGGAACTAATGAATCTTCACCACCGTAGTTTAAGTTTTCAGGAATAAGATTTCCGTTTTCGTCAAAGCGTGAAGCACCAACTATTCTTGTTGAAAAATCCGTGTTGCTTCTTGCTCTTGTCATCTTTTCGCCATCTACATATAACTGACGGAATGTAAAGCCCTCAGGAACTTTTGCAGAATAAATATTTTTTTCTGCATCAAACAAAGTGAAATTTTCAATTTCCTGACCACCACTGATAACAGCATTACCATCTGCAATATATTTAATAGAATATCCATTTGTTGCACTATCTCTTTCGTCAAATACAAGAGGATTTTCCAAAACATATGTACCATCTGTAATGTGAACGATAATATCTCCAGACATATTTCCATTTGTTTTTCTGACTTCTTGCTGTGCTTTTTCGATAGTCAAAAAAGGATTGTCGTGGCTTCCTATATTTTCATCACTTCCAGTTGTGCTGACATATAACTCTGTCATAACTTTTTCAGGAATTATAGTATTTCCGATAAATGATGTGACTGATAGACAAAGAGCAACAAGAGTTGCAAGGATAGTTTTAATAGCATAAAGCATAGTTTTCTTCCTTTCTGTATGTATATGAAAATAATACTTCTATTTATAAGCTTATATTATCATACTTTTATATTCGGAAACACGACATTTTGTTAGATAAATATGTCGTGTTTATTAATCTTAGTTTATGTTATTATTAAATTAGTAGATACAACATTAGGGAAGGGAGAAAGACAGTGATAAAATTTATAGTTAAAATCAGGTCTATCATCAGTATTGTTTTGTGTTTAGTGTTGGAGGGCGGACTAATCCCAGGCACGGTGAATTTTATTAAGGCAGGTAATGTAAATATGATTAAAAACGACCATACAAAATGTTTTGCAACTGAATATACAGAACTTGTAGCTTATGCAAACAATTTTGAAGACAGTATAAGTTGGTTTGACGGTATGGTCAGCGGTAATGGCGAAAATGGTGTTGTTTGTTCAGGTTCACCATATAACGACACTCATATTTATCAGAATATCAATTTTCTTATGCCATCAAACGACCCTCGATATACACCTGATGAGGTTACAGGTGAACTTCACGATGCAAGACAGGCTGTAATAAATTATGATGACACATGGGATGTAAATGGTAGAAACAGAACATTTTCTTATGCTTTCCATCCTGCTCATGTTTTAAGATTTAACATGAAAGAGCACCTTTACAGCGACTATATCCGTTGGACAGATTATGAGACTGCAGAAGTTGGAGTAAAATACACCGATATCCGTGGCACATGGGAAAGAACAACATTCTCTTCCCGTGAAGATAATGTAACGATTACTAAGATTACAAAATCAAATATCGGTTCAAAAATCAATATGACACTTTCACTTGATGACTGTTGGTCACTGCGAGGATTTGGCAGAGGCGACGAGGTCAATATGCAGTATAAGAAACTTGTTGATGATGACGCTACATATATAGCGCAAATTGCACACTATCCATCTTATGAAAACAGCGAATTAAAAGATGGTGGATACTGTGGATTTACAAAAGTTATTGTTGTTGATGGTAAAAAAGAAAGAGTTGTTCTCGATAGTACTAACGATAGTGAAAATGTGGCAAAAGAACAGAATGCTGCTATTAAAATTTCAGGTGCATCTGAAGTCTATCTTATTACAAAATCTGACCGTACCCATAATATGGGCAAATTTGAAGACTTTAAAGATGCAGAAAACTATGCACTTTTAGATGAACTCAATGCTTACACAACATCTGTTGCAGAGAAATATACCGTTGATGGTAAATTCAGTTATGAAGATGCACTTGCACCTCATGCAGAAAAACAGTCTGCATTGTTTAACGCAGTTGATTTTGAGTTAGGTAAAGGCTACAACGAAAGTTTTGCTAACGAACACCTTATTGCACTTCAAAAAAGAAGTGATAAACTTGAAACTGCTATGGTTGAACGAGCATATAATCAGGGACGATATGCACAGATTTGTTGTTCAGGTTCTTCATTCCCTCGTCTTTGCGGTATGTGGACAGGTGAGTGGAATTCAGGTTGGCGAGGCATTTACACAATGGATGCCAATGTAAATCTTCAGTCGTCAGGTATGAATACGGGCAATATGTATGATGCTGGTGAAAGTTATATTAAATTTGTGCTGAAGCAGATTCCTGACTGGGAAGAAAATGCTGCAAAAACTTACGGTATGACAGATGCAATTCAGGTTCCTGTTAATACTGACGGTGACCGTGCTATGATGGTCGAATATGATAAATGGTATCCGTTCCAATATTGGAATGCAGGTGCCAGCTGGATGCTTCTTCCAATATTCGAATTCTGGCAGTGTTATGGCAACAGAACAATCGAATACAACGGTGAACTTCTCGACCTTGAAAAAGATATTCTCTTACCGTTGCTCACCAAACAGGCTAATTTCTGGGACCAGCTTTGCACACCTGAATATTTCACAGATGTCAACGGAAAAGCTTGTTACGAAGAAGGTAAAACAGAGCTGAATGAAGGTGAAAGATACCTTATCATTCCATCATATTCTCCTGAAAATTGCCCTGTTGGATACAACTCAACAATTACCGCCAATGCAACTATGGATATATCTGCTGCAAGAGATGGGTTTAGAATGACAATTGAAATGGAAAATGTTGTTAAATCAGACGGATATGAAGAAAGAATTGCTAAGTGGGAAAACCTTATGAGCCTTCTTCCTGAATACGAATATGACGAAACAGGTGCATTGTGTGAATGGGCTATGGACGAGTATATAGAGAATAACAAGCACAGACATATCAGCCATTTGTATATGGCATGGCCTGCATTTGAAACACAGGGTAATCAAACACTTACAGATGCTTGTAACCAAGCCATTGAAAACCGTAACAGAGAAAATCAGGGTGAGGATGACATAGCATCTCATGGCTGGGTACATAAAGCTCTTGTTGCTGCAAGACTTAAGAATGCTAATTCCGCTTATGATTCACTGTACACTTTGATGAGTGACAATATTTATTACACTTCAATGATGACAGACCATAATACTCACGATGGCTGGGGCGTATTCTGCACTGACACAAGTATTGGTACTGTTGGTATAATCAATGAAATGATGCTCTATTCAAATACTGGAATTATTGAAGCATTACCTGCACTTCCTGATGAATGGAATAAAGGTAGTATCAAAGGATTGAGAGCAAGAACAAATGCAAGTGTGGACATTGAATGGAATAAGAAAACAGTTACTGTCACAATCACAAGTGACAAAGCACAAACTATCAATGTCGGTGTTTACGGTGGAGAACAACAGATGGTTGACTTCGCTGCAAACGAAACCAAAACAATTGTTTTTGACAGATAATAATCGATTATCAGTAATTTAACGATAGGTTAGAGAGATTTTCTATGTAATCAACTAAATAGGCAATAAGAAAGCGTTGCAAGAGGGACAATAAATTCCCAAATGCAACGCTTGTGCTTTTTATATGGCTTAAATGCTACGATTTTCGCAGTAAAACAACGATACCACTATCAACACAAATTGTATCAATAGTGGTATCTGATTTGGTTGCGGAGGGAGGACTTGAACCAACGACCTTCGGGTTATGAGCCCGACGAGCTACCAACTGCTCTACTCCGCGATGTTTAACTGTTACTCTCTCGAGTGCCCTATAATAATACACTTTAAAATCGAATTTGTCAAGTGATTTTTTGTGAAAGATATGATTTTTATTGATTTAATACTATTTTATGGCATTTGTAGCAAAAATATAAAAATATTTTAAATAAAACTGTTGACATACTGTCACTATTAGGTTATAATGTTGACAAATCGACACGCGAGAATTAAATGTGAAATTGAGGGGTTAATTTATGAAATATTATGTTTTGAAATGTATGGTTGATGGTGTGGACTATCAGGAAGCAAGTTTTGGAGTACTGATGCTTCATGACGATTTGACTCGCAGGTATATTTGTAATGTCACAACCGATTATAATAGAATAACAGACCTTGTTAATAAAATGAATGAGTTTCATATTGAGCCATGTCATACGGAAAACATTATCGAAGATTTTAAATACACTTTGGCAACAGAGGGGAGTACTTGATTTTTAAGTACTCTTTTTTTGAAAAAATTTCCTGTAAACTCTTGACAAAAGACTGATACATCTATATAATTATTGGTGAGTTAGCAGGGGCTAACCTATATTTTAGTTTAAATGTTAGCCTACGCTAATTTAATAATAACATTTGTTCAAGGTGACAAAAATGACATTACTTAATGCTCAGGAAGGAATTGAATATATTATTAAAGATATTGTAACCGATGATGATGAGCTGGACTCGTTTCTTTTTTCACTTGGTTGCTATGCAGGTGAGCCAATAACCGTAATTTCTCACAAAAAAGGCGGTTGTGTTGTTTCAATAAAGGATTCAAGATACAATATTGATAATCAGTTAGCTGAAGCCATTTTAGTTTAAAAGGGCAGGGGCAACTGAATATTTTTAAAAAACAGTTAGCAATCGCTAACAAATAAACATCATAAAACTATCTACATAAATTAAAGGAGAAAAAATATGAGAATTGCTTTGGCAGGTAATCCAAACAGTGGTAAAACCACTATGTACAACGCTTTAACCGGTAAGAATGAAAAAGTCGGCAACTGGGCAGGTGTTACTGTTGACAAGAAAGAGAGTCCCATAAAGAAAAGTCTTTATAATGGTGAAGATGAGCTTATTGCAGTTGACCTTCCCGGTGCGTATTCAATGTCACCATTCACATCTGAGGAGAACGTAACAAGTGATTATGTAAAAAATCAGAATCCGGATGTAATCATCAATATTGTCGATGCGACTAATCTCAGTCGTAGCCTTTTCTTCACAACACAACTCCTTGAACTTGGTGTTCCTGTTGTTGTGGCACTTAATAAGAGCGACATTAACGAGAAAAAAGAAACAGAAATAGATACTGAAGCATTGAGTAAAGCACTTAACTGTCCTGTTGTTGAAACTGTTTCAACTTCTGCTGAAGGTCTTAAGGAAGTAGTTGCTCAAGCAGTTGCTCATAGTGGCAAAGGTCAAAAAGCACCTTATGTTCAAGGGAACATAGATTTGACAGATAAGAAAAGTGTTTCTGATGCTGATAAAAAACGCTTTCAATTTGTAAATGAAATTGTAAGAATGGTTGAAACAAGAAAAGTATATACAAAGGATAGAAATTTTCAGGATAAAATTGATGATGTTCTTACAAACAAATGGTTCGGTCTTCCTATTTTTGCAGTCGTTATGTTTCTTGTTTTCTGGATTTCACAGGCAGGACCCGGTGTGTGGATTGCCGAAGGCTATGAAATGAAAAACGGAACAGTAATTCCCGGTCTTGTAACACTTCTTGAAGGTGTTCAAGGATGGATTGCAGGCTTTTTTGAAAATGCAAATCCATTGCTTTCAGCACTTTTGGTTGATGGTGTAATCGGCGGTGTTATCGCAGTTGTTGGCTTTTTACCACTTGTTATGGTAATGTATTTTCTGATAGCACTTCTTGAGGATTGCGGATATATGGCTCGTGCATCGGTAGTTCTTGACCCTATTTTCAAAAAAGTAGGTCTTAGCGGTAAGTCAATCATTCCGTTTGTAATTGGTACAGGCTGTGCAATTCCCGGTGTTATGGCTTGTCGCACAATCCGTGATGAGCGTGAACGCAGAGCAACAGCAATGTTGGCACCATTTATGCCTTGCGGTGCAAAGCTTCCTGTTATTGCACTTTTTGCAGGTGCATTCTTTGAAGATGCTTCATGGGTTGGACCTCTTATGTATTTTGTAGGTATCCTTATTATCTTCTTCGGTGCACTTCTCGTAAATAAAATTACAGGCAACAAGGCAAAAAAATCATTTTTTATTATTGAACTTCCTGAATACAAAGTGCCATCACTTAAAAGAGCATTTCTTTCAATGTGTCAGCGTGGTTGGTCCTATGTTGTTAAGGCTGCAACAATTATTCTTCTTTGTAATACCATAGTACAGATTATGCAGACATTCACATGGAGCTTTACAGTGGCAGAATCAGCTGACCAGTCAATCCTCGCTTCAATTGCAGGACCTTTTGCATACATACTTGTTCCTGTTGTCGGCGTACTTTCGTGGCAACTAGCAGCTGCAGCGGTTACAGGATTTATTGCCAAGGAAAATGTTGTTGGTACATTGGCAGTTTGCTTTGTAGGACTTGAAAACCTTATTGACACAGAGGAATTAGCACTTATGGAAGGTGCAGGTTCAGAGGTTGCAGGCACAATGGCAATTACAAAGGTTGCGGCACTGGCATACCTTATGTTCAACCTTTATACTCCTCCTTGCTTCGCAGCAATCGGTGCTATGCGTTCAGAAATGAAGAGCGGAAAATGGCTTTGGGCAGGTATCGGTCTTCAGCTTGGTACAGGCTTTACAGTAGGATATCTTGTATATCAGATTGGTACGCTTATCACAACAAAATCATTTGGTGCAGGCTTTGTGCCGGGTCTTATGGCAGTTGCAATATTTGTAGTAATACTTACGATGTTGTGTATCAATGGCGAGAAAAAAGCTAAAAAGGCACAAGCTGAAAGGGCAAAGAAAAAGGCAATGGCAAAGGCAAAATAAATAGGTAATATTATGGAAAATTTTTTAATAATCGCAGTTGTTGTACTGGTAATCGGATGTGCCACAGCATATATTGTAAGGGCAAAGAAAAAGGGTGTTAAATGTGTTGGCTGTCCCTATGCAGAAACCTGTGGGAAGGGAACAGAAAATTGCTCGTGCAACTGTAATTCTGATAAATAAAAATAAATGGCAAGGTTTTTAAAATCTTGCCATTTTTCTATAGTAGTCAAACTGAGTTATAAAATCTTTTTACCCATTATTGTCAGAACTGAATATACCTAATCTGTAATGCTGTCAATATCCATTTCCCAGACATCTTTGTTAATCTCTTTTGCATCGGAATAGGTTTTTGCACCCGATTCAAAAATAACATAAAGCTTTCCGCCGTGATAATCCATACCTTCCATTAAAGTAGGCATTTTAAAACGAGTAATTCTGTTCTTCTTCTTTGCAATATATAAAGGCACATCTTCACCAAAAACAGAAACAGTTTCCTTGTCCCATTCTGTGTATGACTCAAAAACATACATTCTTGAATCGTTTTTTCTGCCATAGGATGTGCTGAAAACTACCTCACCATCCACGGTAATTGACATACCCTGAACCTTGTCAGGAATTGAAAGTATTACATCGGGAGCCTTTGTTTCTTTTGCAGAGTAGTCAACATTTAACGGTAAATCATATCCGCAGGACCAAGCGTGATTTGAACCCTTGTGGTGTTCTTTGTTTACTTTGTTGCTGTCTTTATCATTGTTGTAAAATTCAGAAACCCAGAGTTTTTCACCGTCACAGTAAAGAACAGACCCTTTAACCGGAACTGAAAAATACCCGTCATATTTTATCTTTGAGCCACTTTCGCTTAAAAACATATCAGTTGTAAAATGATAGACCTTTCCGCTTGAGGAAGCACTTCCGCCTGACGAAACCCATATATCATTACCGTTGGATGCAATTCCGCCTGCGTGACCTGTAAATTTGTCAATGATAAACATTTTACTTTCTTTTGTGTCGGGATTTACAAGGTAAATTCTTGAATATTGGCTGTTTCCGTCAGCATCATCGGGCATATAACCGCTGATTGCAAACACACCCAAGGCATCAACGTAACAAATGCCTTGTGGAATAAAACCGTCATCCAGTCCTGGCACTTCAAAAGGCTTTTCAGTAAAATCTTCAACATCAACTTTCTTGTCGCCACCTAAAAAACCTAAAATAGAATCAAAAAAGTTCTTAATAGAGTAGAAAATATCTGTGATTCCGTCAGTTATTGTCATTGGTGCAACTGTTTTTACTTCGTTTGCAGAGGCAGATAGGGGAATAATGCTAAAAGCCATAACCAAAGCAAGTAAAACACTTAAAAATTTTTTCATAAAATCATCCCTTCAGTATAGGTTTTAGTTTAATATAACATAAAACACTATAATTTTCAATCCTGTTGAAATTTATGGAAAGTTGTTATATAATAATTAAGTTATTTATCTTTGAAAGGAAGATTTTATGAAAATTACTCCTGCAAGCACATTGAAAGATGTTTTAAACACTCCTGTTGGTAATGACCTTGTTGAAATGGTTGCATATCATACAGGTATCCCCGGTGCAGTTATCCATAATCCTCTTGTGGGTAAAATGAAATTAAAAACTATTCCAAAACTCTTGGGTGATAAACTCCCAATGGAAACAATCCAGCACATGTGCAACCTTTTGAATTGCACACCTGAAAAAGTTATCACTAAAAATGAAGTTGACCCAAGATGGTGGAAAGAATCCGTTATTTATCAGATTTATCCTCGTTCATTTATGGACTCAAATGGCGATGGTATCGGTGATTTACAGGGTATTATCTCAAAACTCGACTATCTTAAGAATTTAGGTGTTGATGTACTTTGGTTAAGTCCGATTTATGATTCACCTAATGATGATATGGGTTATGACATCCGTGATTATCGCAAGATTATGACAGAATTCGGAACAATGGACGACTTTGACCAGATGCTCGAAGAAATTCATAAACGGGGTATGAAACTCGTTATGGACCTTGTTGTCAATCATACATCCGATGAACACGAGTGGTTCCAGAAAGCATTGGCAGGGGACGAGAAATATAAGGATTACTACATCTTCCGTAAAGGTAGGGGTGACGGTATTCCACCAAATAACTGGACATCAGTTTTCTCCGGCTCTGCTTGGAATTATTACCCTGAACTTGATGAATGGGCAATGCACATTTTCTCATCAAAGCAGATGGACCTTAACTGGGAAAATCCTGATATG
Organism: Candidatus Fimenecus sp.; assembly: GCA_045602655.1. Lineage (GTDB taxonomy): Bacteria > Bacillota > Clostridia > Oscillospirales > Acutalibacteraceae > Fimenecus. The sequence continues at coordinate 11,064 of JAZSBY010000073.1, forward strand.
AGAAAAGAAATTGCCGAAATGGTTTCTTGGTGGTTAGAAAAAGGTGTTGACGGCTTTAGAATGGATGTTATCAACCTTATTTCAAAAGTTCCCGGTCTTCCTGACGGTAATCCCCTTGTTGGTGAATTTATCGGTTACGGTGGTGAGCATTATTTCTGGGGACCAAGACTTCACGAGTATCTTCACGAGCTTAACGAGAATTCATTCAAGAAATTCCCTGAATCCTTCTGTGTTGGTGAAACAGGTGGTATCGGTGTTGAAATGGCAAAGTATCTTGTTGATGATTCCCGTGAAGAAATCAGAGAAACATTCCTTTTTGACCAACTTGAAACTCCGGGTAAGCAGAGATGGGATGATTACAAATATAACCTTAAATACTTAAAGGAAATGTTTACAAAATATCAGCTTTCTCTTTATGGCTCATCATGGCCAACACTCGTTATTGAAAACCACGATAATCCACGAATGGTATCAAAGGTTAACCCTGACCCTAAATTCAGAAAACCGCTTTCAAAACTTATTGGTGCAATGCTTTTAACAGGTCGTGCAACTCCATATATCTTCCAAGGTGAAGAACTTGGTATGATGAACTGTGCGTTTAAAGATATGAGCGAAATGCGTGATGTTGAGTCAATCAATAAATATGCGGAACTCGTTGAAAAGGGCAAAACACCTGAAGAAGCGTGGGCTGTAATTATGGCAGGTAGCCGTGACCATTCAAGAACTCCTGTTTGTTGGGACGATAGCGAAAACGCAGGTTTCACAACAGGCACACCTTGGATTCGTGTGAATGGTGATTATAAAGAATGTAATGTTAAGGCTCAACTTGAAGATAAAACAAGTCCATTCAATTACTATAAAGCACTTATGGCACTTCGTAAGGAAAATAAGGCAACTCTTGTTTATGGTGATTTTAAACCACTTAAAACAAATGATAAAACATTCTGTCTTTACAGAGAAAGTGCAGAGGGTAAGTTCTATATTGAGATGAACCTTACAGAAAACATTGTCACTCGTCCAAGACTGGCAGAAGGTGAGTGTGTACTTTCAAACTATCCTGCACAGGCTGACAAACTCCGTGCATACGAAGTGAACATTTACAAAGTTAAATAGTATAATGGTAGGGCGGAGTCTTGACTGACTCCGCCTTTGCTTATAAAAAGAAAAAGCTCAAGTCCCTTAGGACCTGAGCTTTTTGGTGCGGGTTGACAACCCATATCCGAACCAACATTTTGCTATTTATACATTGCCTTAAGGGCGCACTTACTCACCACCGTAAAGGCGATGCAGTGCACTATCCGAGGTTTCAAAAGCAAACTGCCCTCACAATAGAGAGCAGTTTATAACTAACTGTAAGTTATTCAGCATCATTGATTGCTTCGACAAAAAATTTAGCAATATTTTGCCACTCACTTATAGCTTCGGGAGCTTCATGGCTGAAACGAATTACCTTTTCGTCTTTAGCCAGTAACACAAAATCTCCGTCTGCACAGGTTGCAATAACTATACCTTCAGGCTTTTCTTCAAGTAATTCTTCTTTTTCCAAGCCTTCGAAAAATTCAGTAGTTGTTTTTAATGAATCGGAATAAGACAAAAAAGTGTATTCATCAGAAAGCAGACCACCATCACTGACTAAATAGTAAGGCAGTATGCTACTGTATAGAGGGTCTATTATTGATTCAGCAATCTTTTTGGTAATTCTTTTGTTAAAATCCTCTTTGCGCTCAGTTTTTGTTTTTCGTAAAAATTTAAGAGCTTCTTTTTCTTTTACAATGTATTCTGGTCTGCCCTTTGCTTTCAACTTTTCATATTCTTTAAAAATCTTTTCCATATACTCCATTAACGGTCTCGGAGCCTCGTCTGTTTCGTCAAGCTCATATCCGTTGAGACACTTACCTACGATACAAGCAGGAGTGAGGTTTGCCCATGAAAGAGCTTTTTCTTTTATGAGCATTTCTGCAGTGTCCTTATGTATTAGTACTGTATATCTTCCGCAAAAATCATATGTAGAAGAACAGTAAACATAAGCTATACCACCTGAAGGCATATCCTCTTTAAGATAGCAGTCCTGAAGTCCGATACGCTGCAAATCATAAAAAATCGAAGCTATTTTCGGTAAGTATCCGCCGAGAGACTGAATTTTTGCCTTTTGCTTTTTATCTATATATCTGTCATATGCAATACGAGGAATCTTTTTATGTGGAAAGAGATAAAAATACTGTTCGGCTTCATATCTGCCCTTATCCTGCACCCAGCAGAAATCAACATCAGTAATTCCGTTTTCAATGCATACTTTTCTGAAACGGTCAGGTACGCAGATATTATGACAATCCTTTGGTGCAACATTTATTTCATGAAAAGCACTTATTACTTCAAGATATATCTTTTTTCCTATTTCCGTTTCTACAGGAAAAACGTCGATTACGGTATTATCCTTGAAATCTTCAGTTTTGAGTTCATACCAATCACTTTCAAAATCGGTATATCTTCTCTCATACCAACCACGGGCGCGCCAACCCTGTTCTTTGCAGAAAGCCTCTATTTTATCAAGCACCTCATCTGCATCAGATTCATCCATATCGAGCTCGCTCCACCCGACACAGTCACACTTTTTGCCGAGAGAATGAACGAAATCTATATTTTCCTGATATTTCTCGTCGCCGAATCTGTGATTCTTCTTATCAAGTATCCAAGTTAAATGCTCTTTATAATTCATAATATCACTCATTTCAATTGATATTATTTAATTATACCACAATCAAAGCAACAAAAACAATCATATAATAACAAAAAATCCGAACCTCTTAATTTGGTTCGGATTTTTCTGGTTTGGTGCTGGTGACCGGACTTGAACCGGTACGGTATTGCTACCGAGGGATTTTAAGTCCCTTGCGTCTGCCGATTTCGCCACACCAGCATAACTGTTTTTCACAGCCTAATTATTATATCTTATGAAAATTAAAATGTCAATATGAGAATGGAAAAGTT
>JAZSBY010000074.1:0-11592 GCA_045602655.1 Candidatus Fimenecus sp.
TCTCTGTATCCCATACGGTGTTCTCGCATATCCATTATAACAGATATTTTGAATTCTGTACTATACTTTTGTTGTTTTGTTCCTTTTTTTGACATAAAAATATGCACCTCCAAAAGTGTCTAACTTTTGGGGTGCATATCATTTTTCGGGGTTTTATTCTTGTTAGGTAATCGAAACCACACAGTCCGTCTTTTGCATCAGAAACAGCAGCTTCTCTGATAATAAATTATTTATTCATTTTATACTTTCCCTGTAATCTGAAGTTTATCTGACCAACTGAATCCAACCGATAATAAAAAGATGCAAAGGATAATATATGTAAAACAGCCATTTCATAATTGTGTTTATCTTTTGGTTGTGTCCTCTCTGTCCGTTATACATCATAATAATCGGTATTGCCAATACAACTCCCATTTGTATAATTCCGTAAAGCTTATCAAGTGCAAAGAAATATACAACAGAATAAATGGCTACATAAAAAATCATCCATAACATCTGTTTTTTGAGATTTCCTCTGTTTGTACCCATAGCCATAATGCAAAGACTCGCAACACAGCTCCAGTCACTTGGGAAAGTAATAACACAAATCAGCAGAATAAAAATAATCTTTATGCTTGCCTTTATTTTTTTACTGTATACAACTCGGAGCATTACCAAACCCCAGGCAAGAGGCCACATAACGCTTGTCTGATTTAAAATATCTCCGTAATAAAACGGAATAAATGATTTCCAGTCAATGTAACTTGTCGAAGCGAACATGTAAGCAAAATGCGATATGAAAGAAAAAGCAAATAATCGCAGAGTATATTTATTTATATTCTTTGTGTAATGATAGCCTTCCGCAATGAAATAACACATAATCGGGCAAGTGAGTCTGCCGATTATATGCAATACAACAGGAACAATCTCATTGTCATATCCCGGAAAAATCAACCAAGCAATATGGTCTATGGTCATTGCTGTTATTGCAATAAGCTTAACAATATTTGAGTCTAATACTTTTTTCATTTTTTCACCTATAAATCAAGTTTTACTGCACATTTGAAAACTGCTAAGACCCTGCACAATCCCTTTTAACTAAAGGTTTTTTGGTTTTATATAAGTAATAAGCATAGAGTATTGGTGGGATTGTAAGCATAATCCATCCCACATGCTGTTGCACTTCTGATAAATCCTTCGGTAGGAATACGCCGGTTGCATTTATGACGACATGGCATATTATACAGGGTATAATATTATTTGTTTTGTAAAAAAACATTGCAAACATTAAACCTAAAGCAGTTGCGTAAACAACCTGAATCAGCGTATGTATTATATCCCTGCCATAAAACAAATTAAAGATATGAATCATTCCGAATGATATGCTTGAAATAATAATCGCTGCTGTTGTGCTTTTATTCATTATTGCCTTCATCAAAAAGCCTCTGAATAAAATTTCCTCCGAAAATCCTACTCCTAACATCATCAGAATGTGTGAAATAATCTGATGCCAGGGATAATTTATATGTATTCCACATCTCAAATTATTTAATGCAACAATAATCATCGGCAAACAAAAAAGCAAATTTTTATAATCAAGTTTTGTCAAGCAGTTGATACCATAATAAGAAAGAAGATTTTTCTTATTTAGATAAACAAGTACAGCTGTTAAAAAAATCATTCCTGCTACTGCATCTATACTTTTGGGTATGTTTATTGCATTGGACAGCATGGTTCCCAGATTACTCAATGCAAAATACACAGATGTCATTATAGCGAAAAAAATAATTTCTTTTTTAAATTTATTGTCTGTCATTCTTTTTTCACCCGCCAAATCTTAATTCCGAATTCAATTTAACTCCGACATTCTTTCTTCAAGTTATTGAACAGACGTCCCCGCAAAGTTGAGAGCGGTTAACTGATTTAGTTCATTATTGGTTTGTATAGATTTCTTCAGGAATAGCAACATTAAACTGTTTTCTTCCCGAAAAGCTCTTTTTTGACCTTCTGTCAGGTGAATTATCATCCCAAGTACTTAAATTTGAAATACACGCTTTCAAAAAGCTGTTCATATAAACATCAAAATTTTCTTGTTCACCGTTAAAACGGTATCCTTTAACAATTGGCTCTTTATTATCTAAAAACAATTCTCTTATTTCAAAAATATCCAAAAGATTTCCCTCATCATCAGTAAACCAGCAACCAAAGGACGGGTCAAATGAGCACCACTTGTCAATTTCGGATATATAAACAAGACAGGTAAAATGGGAGCCTGAAAATCCCGATGAAACCATAGCCACAGGGAATGCTTTTATTCCCACAGCCACCAGACAGTCCGCAAAGGTTATGGCTCTGTAACGACAGTTAATCGCATGGGTAAAAGGCTTATCAAAGGAATAATCCAAAATATCAAGTGTATCATCTTTTAAACGACTCATTTGCATACCACTGTAGTATGTATGTTGTGTAAGCCATTCAAGGATTTGAACAGTTTTGTCGAAATCACTGTCAGCTGATGCGATGTCGGATAAATTATATTTTTCATCAAGTTGTTTGTGGAAATTATAAACTTGTATAATTCTATCAAGTTCAGTTTCTTTAAGCTTTTTACCCTTTAGTGACATATCTTTTATACATACAGGATTTTTCAACAAATCCTCTTCATAATCAATTTCAGACACATATTCTGAATATTTTTCTTTGCTGAACTGTACTATAATCATATCTATTAAATCAAACCGTAAATCAACAAGAAAAACAGCTAAAATTATCGCACTTATAATAACTAATATTTTAATCTTCTTCATTCTTATGCCCCATCAGATTTTTATTTGTCGAAATAAGTATATCACTTAAAAGACAAACAAGTCAACCTGAATACATATACCCGTATAAACACAAGGATTTTATGTTAAGCGAAAAAATCGGAAATTTAAATCTCGATTTACTCTGTCTTGTATTTTCACTTTCCCCATAGTATAATGAGGATAGAAAAAATGGTAGAATAAGGGAGAAAATGATATGAAAAAGACAAACAAATTGTTGTGTATCATTCTGGTTTTTATTATGCTCTTTGAGTCTTCATCAGTATCTTTTGCTATACTTGATGACATTGACAAAGGAATTTGGGATAAAGGCTGGGAAATGGGAATCGACTCGACTGAAGCTGCTGTTACAATGTTTGTGGGTAACGACGAAAACGGCAGAACAATTGCTTGGTATTCCGATACTGAAACAGGATATGTTGAACTGATAAGCACTGAGGGTAGTAAGAAGATTGATGCAACCGCAAAGAAGACTGCCGAGGGTGATTATCGTCTTTTTGTAACTCTCACAGACCTTGGGGCCGGTTTTTACACCTACAAATGTGTTAGTGGTGATTTTGAATCACTTCCATACACATTCACCGTTGAAGAAAATGAAAGCAACACCGTCCTTTATGTAACCGATATTCATATTTCTAAGGATAGCGAAGATAACCATAATGAGCTTCGTGACACATCATATCTCTGGAATGAAGTGTTGGAGGATGCTGTAAAAACTGCAGGCTTTGAGGGAAATACGATTGATGCAGTTGTTTCCGGTGGTGACCAGGCTTCTGAAGGGTTGAGAGACGAATATGAAGGTTTAAGTTCTCCTCTCCTTCTCAAATCAATTCCTTTTTCTGTGTCCGTTGGTAATCACGACAGAAAAAGTGTTGGTTATAAGGACTATACTGCTAACCCTAATGAGGCAGAACAAACCTTTAAATCATACATAGGTAATGACTATTGGTTCAGACAGGGCGATGCACTTTTTCTTATTCTTGATTCCTGTAATGTTTCTATGAAAGAGCATTACAAATTTATGAAAAATGCAACCGAACAAAACGAAGATGCTGTATGGATAATTGCTGTTATGCACCACGATATGTTTGGTGGCAGAAAACCCCATCGTGATTCAGAAAATAAGATGTTACAGCTTTTGTGGACACCTTTCTTTGACGAATTCGGCGTTGATTTATGTCTTTACGGACACAGCCATTTTTATAGTGTTTCTAATGTTATTTACGGCAGAGAAACCGTAGAAAAGACCGGTCAGAATGCTCAACTTACTGACCCGCAGGGAACGGTATATATAGCATCAGGTTCATTGACACGCCACGCGTCTGTACTTAATGACGAGGGCGAAACTCCACCTGTTGGCGAAGATATTGGCTATACCCGTCTTGAAGAAGCTGAAACTATATATAACCTGATAGAGATTACAAAGGACACTCTTACCTTTAAATCATATTCTGCCGAAGGTAACGAGGAATTTAACCGTCTTGAAATCACAAAAACAACAAAGCAAGGTGGTCACAGCTATAAAAATTCTGCCTGGTATCTTAAACCTGTTGCGTTCTTCGTGGGCAGAATAGTGAACATTATAAATAATATTGATATGTATAACAGCTACAAGGAACAAGGCTTTGATGTTTCATTCAAGGAAGGTCTTATCGGGAGTTGATTAGGTAAAATACAGTTTGTTTACCCGCAAAAATAAGCACCTATTATCCTAACTAAAACTCTTGCGTATGAAAGAAATTTATGATATATTTATCACATAGTATTTTTAAGGAGATGTTAAAATGGCTAAGAGCATTCAAGACGTTCTTAATCTTATTAAAGAAAATGACATTAAAATGGTCGACTTTAAAATGGTTGACATCAATGGTCAATACCGTCATGTTACAATTCCTGCTGAAAACTTTTCAGAGGATACAATGAAGAGTGGTATTGGTTTTGATGCTTCTAACTATGGTTATGCTGTTGTTGAAAAGAGTGATATGGTATTCATTCCTGACCCTGACACAGCAATTATCGACCCATTCTGCACAATTCCTACACTTTCAATGACAGGTAATGCAATGATTATTGCCAACCCTGAAAATCGTCCGCTTGCACAGTATCCTCGCAACATCATTAAGGCAGCTGTTGAATATATGAAAAACACAGGCGTTGCTGACGAAATGAAGATTTTGCCTGAATTTGAATTCTATCTCTTTGACGATGTTACATGGAGTGTTGAAGGCAGATACATCGGTGCTACTGTTGACGCAAAACAGTCTTATTGGAATTCAGATGTTGAAGGTAAAGGTGTTGTTGTTCCTAAGCAGAAGAATTACCACATTGCAAAGCCATTCGACATCTCTTACGAATGCCGTAGTGAAATGTGTATGCTTATGAAGGATGCAGGTATTGAGATTAACTACCACCATCCTGAGGTTGCTGCATCAGGTCAGTTTGAAATTGAACCACAGCTTGGCGAGGTTGTACACATGGCTGATGCTACAATGTGGATTAAGTATATCATCCACAACACAGCTCTTAAATACGGCAAGACTGCAACATTTATGCCAAAGCCAATTTACGGTGAAGCAGGTAGCGGTATGCATGTACATATGCTCCTTTTCAAAGACGGTCAGCCTGTTTTCTCTGACGATAACGGTTATGCTTGTCTTAGTGAAACAGCTCACTACTTTATGGGCGGTCTTCTTAAACACATTGGTGCTCTTTGTGCTATTACAAACCCAAGCACAAACTCATTCAAACGCCTTATCCCAGGTTTTGAAGCTCCTGTAACAGTTGGTTACGCAACATCAAACAGAAGTGCCGTTATCCGTATTCCTGCTTATGCTAAGAGTCCTGATAAGCGTAGATTTGAGCTTCGTAACCCCGATGCTACTTGTAACCCGTATTTCTGCTACGCAGCAATTCTTATGGCAGGTCTTGATGGCGTTAAGAATAAGATTGACCCACACGCAAACGGTTGGGGTCCTTATGATGTAAACCTTTATCACCTCAGTGATGAGGAAAAAGCAAAACTTCAGCATCTTCCTGCATCTCTTGAGGAGGCTCTTGATGCTCTTGAGGCTGATTACGGTTTCCTTACTGAAGGTGGCGTATTCCCGGAAGAACTTATCAAGAACTTCATTAAAGCAAAACGCGAAGACTGCCGTCAGCTTTCAGCTATTCCACATCCTGCAGAATTTGATAAGTATTACAATCTTTAATTAACAGCAAAAGCCGTTGAGTAACATCAACGGCTTGTTTTTTACAAAGCAAAACCTCCGAAAATCGGAGGTTTTATATTTTAGTTAGTATGATATTTTCTTGCAATCTTCATTGTTGTTGTCTTTGGGAATTCCTCGTCACGAATGAGCACCTTTGTTACTCTCTTGAAGGCAGGCATTGTAGCATTTACCTTCTTGACATCCGCATCAAGATTATCTCTTGCATCAGGATAATCCTCTTCGTTAAGGAAGAATTCGCCTAATATCTTATCCCCTTCCTGATATACAAGAACTTCCTTGATATAGGGAACATTATTCATAAGTTTTTCTTCAATTTCTTCAGGTGAAACATTTTTGCCGTTGGAAAGAATAATAAGATTCTTCTTTCTGCCAACCATAAAGAGGAAACCGTCTTTGTCAATTCTACCAAAGTCGCCTGTCTTGAACCAATCACCATCGAATGCAGCTGCTGTTGCTTCAGGGTCATTGTAGTAGCCAACCATAACATTTGAACCTCTTACATAGATTTCACCAACGCCATCTTCGTCAGGGTCAACAATTTTGATTTCGTTACATTCAAGGGGAGTACCAACGCTGCCAAACTTGAATTTTTTAGGATGGTTACAAGTAATAACAGGAGAACATTCTGTAAGACCATAACCATTGAAAACATCAATACCGATTTCGTAAAGACCCTTTTCGTATTTAGGGTCAAGGTATGCACCACCACAGATAATCATATCAAGATTTCCGCCAAGATTATCGTGAACCATTTTGAAGAGGTCACGACGCTTATCGATACCGAACTTCATGAGGAAGTTACTGATTTTAATACCCTTTTTAAGTAATTCTTCCTTACCCATCTTACGAGCTGTTTTCCAGATTCTGTCGTAAACTGTTTCAACAACAAGCGGAACACCTGTAAAATTATATGGCTGGAACTTCTTAATATCTTGCTGAATATGATTGATACCATCACAAAGGTAACCCCATTCAGAAACGATATATGTAGCATAAAGTCCACTAACCCACGAAAGAGTATGATGTAAAGGAAGAAAGGCAATAGCGTGGCGACCTGTAAGCACACGCATTGATGCGGTACAGTCACTTGCGACGTTTCTGTGAGTAAGCATAACACCCTTACTCTTACCTGTTGTACCTGATGTGAAAACGATTGCAGCCAAATCGTCAGGCTTGATTTCAACCTTATCGAATGTATCATCACCGGCTTCAATCAGCTTTTCGCCTGTTTCGTAGTACTCATCAAAGTCGTCTATGGAGAAATACTCTCTAATCTGAGTTTTTCCGTTTTCTTTGACCATATCAACAAATTTCTGGAATTTTCGTGAATATACTACTGCCTCACAGTCGCAACGAACAAGCTGGTCTTCAATATCTTCATAAGAAAGTTTAGCATCCATAGGAACGCAAACATTACCACCAACGATAATTGCATAATATGCAAAAGCCCAGTAGATACTGTTGTCAGAAACAATGGCAATCTTTGCACCATCTTTAAGTCCTTTACTGTAAAAATATGTACTAAGAGTACGGATAAGACGGAAAGTCTGGTTGTAATTTATCTCCTGCAACTGCTTGTTGCGGTCAAGGAACATAAACTGCTTGTTATCGCCACCCCTTGCAGTACCTTCGAAAATGATTTCCCGTATAGTCTGGTATTCAGGAATATCGACCTTTACTTGGTTTTTATGTGCTTTTTTACTCATAATGATTTTTCTTCCTTTTTACATTATTCATCACATTATCTCTTAAATTTGTTAACGAAATATTAACAAACTATTTACCAATTGTTAAATCATAGACTTTTTGTCGATTTTTGTCTATGTTTTCCAAATTCTGAACACACAAAACTTTGTATTGATATAAGTATAAAACTATGTTACAATTTTTGTATAAATCTTACTATGAAAGAGGGATTTTATGGGAAATAAAATTATTGTTGCCGGTGGCGGACACGGTGGTATTGCCGCAGGTATGCTCCTCTCAAACCGAGGATTTGATGTAACTGTTTACGAGAAAAACGCCAAGGATAAAATGGGGTATGACTGGACTGACATTTTTGACAGAAAAGGTTGGTTTGCAGTTGATATGCCTCTTCCTGAAAAGGATAAATTCAACCTTAAACAGGATATGACCTTTTATGGTCCTGCTATGGAAACTGCTCTGACTCAGCATACTGAAGAAGATAAAAAGGAAATTCAGATGGAAAGAAAAGATATTTATGCCCACTTGATTTCCCACGCTGAAAAGGCAGGAGTAAAATTTGAATATGAGCATAATATTGAATCCCCCATTTTCTACGGAAACAGAGTTGTTGGCATTAAAACTGACAAAGGCGAACACTATGCCGACCTTGTAATTGATGCTTGCGGACTTAACTCCCCAATACGAGGTGCTATGCCATCTTCAACGGGCATTCAGAACAGCCCCATTGAGTATGAACAATTCTATATTTACAGAGCCTTCTTTAACAAGGCTTGTGAAGTACCGGAACACGATAAGTTCAAGGTTATTCTTCTTCCGAATAATGAATTGGGAATATCGTGGATTGCAACCGAAGAAGAGCATACAGATGTGCTTATTGGTCGCTTCCGTAAATTTGACCGTGAGTATGCACAAAGACAGATTGAATTGCTTCGAGCAGGAAATCCAAGTATCGGTACAGAGATTCTTCGTGGTGATGATTTTGCAAATATTCCGGTTCGTCAGCCGTTGGGTGTGCTTGTTGCTGACGGTTATGCTGCAATCGGTGATAGCGGCTTTATGACTGTTCCTGTTATCGGTTCGGGTATTGCCAATTCACTTAAAGCAGCAAAAATTCTTGCAGATGCAGTTTCAAACGATACAAGTTATTCTTATAGTGCAGAAACACTCTGGACATATCAAAAGAATTTCTATAAACAAATTGGTGCAGCATTAGCACCGCTTGCTTGTGTTAAACTGTTACTCACACGACTTAAAGGTCCTGAACTTGATTACATCTTTGCAAAGGGTATTCTCAATGCAGACGATATGACTATTGATGCAGATTCAACAAGCCTTGGTGCTATGCTCGGTGGAATGAGTATGGAGGATATAAAAATTAAATTAAGTGGACTTATTAACAACAAGGTTGTTCTCGGCAAGGTAGTTAAAATGGGTTTACAGTTGGTAAAAGCAACTGCCGTTACTGCTGCTATGCCACAGACATACAACAGGAAAGCAATCCTTAAATGGGTTAAGGAATACAATGCTTGTTTTAAACATTAAGGCGAAATAAAACATAAAGGGGCTGTAAGAACTTCCGTTTTTACAGTCCCTATCTTTATCTGTTTGTTTTTACTGCCTGTAATCTGAAAGAAAATCTGCAAAGGCATCCATCGCTTCACCGAGAATTCGTCTTCTCGGAAGATAAACAATTCTCAGGTGGTCAGGTGTCGGATAGTTAAAGCCCTTACCGTGCATAAGAAGAACTTTTTTAGCCTTTAAGAAATCAAGGACAAGTTTTTCGTCATCGTGAAGATTGAATTTCTTTACATCAAGTTTTGGGAAGATGTAAAATGCAGCCTTTGGTTTAACAACAGAAACACCGTCAATTTCGCAAAGTGCATTATATACAAATTCTCTCTGCTCGTAAATTCTGCCGCCCGGCAAAAGCAACTCGTCAACGCTTTGAATCCCACCAAGAGCAGTTTGAACAATACTCTGTGCAGGTACATTTGAGCAAAGTCGCATTGATGAGAGAAGATTAAGCCCTTCAATGTAACCCTTGATTTTTTTCTTGTTACCGCTGATTACCATCCAGCCCACTCTGAAACCTGCAACTCTGTGGGACTTTGAAAGTCCGTTAAAGCTTACACAGGGCACATCAAGAGCTAAAGATGCAAGTGCTGTGTGGGTAAGTCCGTCCATAACAAGTCTGTCATAGATTTCGTCGGCAAAAAGAATAAGTTCATTCTGACGAGCAATTTCAACTATTTCTTTTAAAACCTCGTCACTATATAATGCACCTGTCGGGTTGTTAGGGTTAATCACAACGATACCCTTAGTTTTTGGTGTTATCTTCTTTTTAATATCCTCAATGTCAGGATTCCATTCATTCTGCTCGTCGCACATATAATGAACAGCTTTACCACCTGCCAAAGTTACAGATGCAGTCCAAAGCGGATAGTCAGGTGATGGCACTAAAATTTCGTCACCATTATCTAAAAGACCTTGCATTGACATTGTTATAAGTTCACTGACACCGTTACCAAGGTAGATGTCACCAATATCAACACCCTTAATCCCCTTAATCTGACAATATTGCATTATGGCTTTTCTTGCACTAAACATACCCTTTGAGTCAGAATAACCCTCGCATTCACGAAGATTATACATCATATCACGGATAACCTCGTCAGGTGCAGCAAAGCCGAATGGTGCAGGGTTGCCGATATTTAGTTTTAATATCCTTTGACCCTCGGATTCCATTCTCACAGCCTCGTCCATAACAGGTCCACGAATGTCATAGCAAACATTATCAAGTTTTGTACTTTTATTGAATGTTCTCATGATTTTCACTCCAACATTATTCTCTTATTATTTCAAAAAAATATTCCCACCGTCGCCAGTGGGAATTTCAGTAGTTTTTCGAAAATTACTGCTCAACAGGATAAACGCTTACCTTTTTTCTGTCTTTGCCCATTCTTTCGAACTTAACTTTACCGTCGATAAGTGCGAAGAGAGAGTCGTCAGAACCACGACCAACGTTGTTGCCCGGGTGGATGTGAGTACCACGCTGTTTTACAAGGATGTTACCTGCAAGAACAAACTGTCCGTCTGCACGCTTAACACCAAGACGCTTTGACTCTGAATCACGGCCGTTCTTTGTTGAACCCATACCTTTTTTATGAGCAAATATCTGAATGTTTAATTTAAGCACCAAATACACCTCTTTCAAGTTTCAAGTTGTTGGGATACTGACTTTGCAACTCGCTTAAATGCAAGTACAATCCGTCAGTAATCACTTTCGATTTACGGGCATCTTCCAAATTTAACTTAACTTTTAAGTACCCGTCACGGACTACTGTTTCCGGCTCTAATTTCATAATTTCGATTATAGTGTTTGCTGCCATATAGACTGCTGAAGAGATTGCACTGCACACAATGTCCGTACCTTCCTCTGCAAATCCACTGTGACCACTTAACTCAAAAGAAATTACTGTTTCATCCGAAAACAGAAATTTTGCTGTTGTCATTATGCGTTGATACCGGTAATCTCAACCTTTGTATATGGCTGACGATGACCCTTCTTACGCTTCTCGTTCTTCTTTGGTTTGTAAGTAAATACTGTGATTTTCTTACCTTTACCGTTTTTGAGAACTTTTGCAGTTACTGTTGCACCGTCAACATAAGGTGCGCCTGCTTTAAGTCCGTCTTCTGAACCAACTGCGAGAACCTTGTCAAAAGTAATCTCTGCATCTGCTTCAACGTCAAGCTTTTCTACAAATACAACGTCGCCGTTCTGTACCTTGTACTGCTTGCCGCCTGTTACGATGATTGCGTACATTTTTCTAACCTACCTTAAATATAGACTC
>JAZSBY010000075.1:0-6226 GCA_045602655.1 Candidatus Fimenecus sp.
ATGCGTGTTATTGGTGCAAAGGAAAAGGAAATCAGCAAAAGAGTTCCTTATGTGTTAAGTCTTGTCGGTCTTAACTCAAAGGCAAGACAGTTGCCGACTCAACTTTCAGGTGGTGAACAGCAGAGAGTCGCCCTTGCACGAGCATTGGTTAATAACGCGGGCATAATTATTGCTGACGAGCCAACAGGTAATATCGACCCTGAAATGTCTTATGAAATTGTTGATTTGCTTAATCATATCAATGCAAACGGTACAACTGTTGTAATGGTTACTCACGAGCACGAGCTTGTTCGTCGATTTAATCATCGTGTAATTACAATCAATCAGGGTGAGGTTGTTTCTGATACTGCAGAAAAGATTTACGAGGAAAACACTGAGCGTGAATCTGTTGAGGAAACAATCGTTTACGAAACTCAGGCAGAGCTTAAGGAAGCAGTTGAGCAAGAACTTTTAGAGGATGCTACTCAGTTCCGCGAGGAAGTTAAATCAATTGAAATTGTTGAGGATAAGCCTGCAACAGCATTCTATGCTCAGCCAAACAGCGACCGTGAGTTGGAAGAATTTATGAAAACTTATGGTGTGGACGAGCCGGTAAGTGCAGATGAGGATTATTCCGCATACATAGGTGAAGAAGAAAACGGAGGTGACGCTCAATGAAAGGTGCAAGTTTAGGTTATCTTACCAAGGAAGGCTTCCGTAATGTCTGGGTGAACAGACTTATGTCGTTGGCGTCAATTACTGTTCTTATGGCGTGTCTTGTTATTATCGGCTTGGGAGCTATGCTTTTCTTCAACATCAATGCTTTGCTTGATAATATTGAAAGTCAGAATGTTATTATGGTTTATATCAAAGATAACACAAGCGATGATGACATAAGCAAACTGAAAACAGACCTTAATTCCATGGAAAATGTGGAGAACTGTGTATTCGTTTCAAAGGAAGAAGCTTTTAAGGCTCAGTTAGAGGATATGGGCAGTGATGCAGAACTTCTTACTGATATGGAAAATCCGCTTCCTGATGCCTTTAAGATTTCTGTAAAGGATATGGCAAATTTTGACCGGACTGTTGCAGAACTTCGTTCTATTCAGCAAGTTGAAACAGTTCGTGAAAACGGAGATATTGCAGATAAGCTGGTTAATATCCGTAAGGCAGTAACTATGGTTATCGCAGGTATGGTTGCACTTCTCTTTATCGTTTCATTGTTCATTATTGCAAATACAATCCGAATCACTATGTTCTCAAGAAAACTTGAAATCAGCATTATGAAGGCAGTTGGTGCAACAAACTGGTTTATCCGTTGGCCATTTATGATTGAGGGTGTTGTAATCGGTGTCATCTCAAGTTTTGTGTCCTTCGGTGTGTTGGCAGGACTTTATCAGGGTGTTGTTTATGTGTTTAATGACCTCTTGGCATTGTTCAGACCTATCGGTTTCCTTCAGTATTCAGGCTACATTCTGTTGATATTTATGGCAATCGGTATTTTTACAGGTTCTGTGGGAAGCCTTATTTCCATGGGCAAATATCTTAAGGAACAGGGGAGTGTTGTAAGTGAAGATTAGTACAAGAATATTGGCTGTAATCTGTTCGTTGACAATGTTGCTTACAACAATTCCTTTTGGAGCATCTGCAAAAACAAAAGAGGAAATTCAGGCTGAGATTGATAAATACGAGCAGGAAATTCAGGATGCTTCAAAGGGACAGGCTAATGCTCAGAAAAAGCTTAAAGCCCTTCAGGAGCAGAGTAAGGTAATTGACCAGAAGGTTCAGGCACTTGAAAAGGAAATGGCTCCGATTCGTCAGAAAATCAATGAACTTACAAAGCAGATTAACGAATTTGAAGCAAGAATAAAGGTCCTTGAAAATGAAATCAAGGAAACCGAGGAGAAAAAAGCTGAGCAGGATAAGAAGATTGAAAGTACCCGTGAACTTCTTGCAAAGCGTCTTCGTGCTGCCTATATAGCTGGTGAAACATCTGAACTCGAAATTTTCCTTAATGCCACTGACTTTTCAGATTTTCTTGCACGCAGTGAACTTCTTCGTCAAGTGTCAAAGCACGATGACGAGGTTGTAAAAGGCTTACAGCAACAGATTAAGGAATTAAACAAAATCAAAGAAGACCTTGATGCAAAGCGTGCGGAGAATGAGGAAAAACAAGCAGTGCTTAAAACCGACCGTGCCGAACAGCAAAAGGAAATGGATGTTTTCCAGGGCAAGAAGAACGAGTTGGATGCAACTCAGGCACGAAACGAAAAGAACATCAGGGAGCAGAATAAAATTATTGCTACCTACAATCAAAACAGTGCCTACTATCAGCAATTGTTAGCACAGGCTGAAAAGGAAAAGGCTGAATATTCTGCATCCTTGGACAAGGAAATCGGAAATTCAGGTTCATCAGGTAGTGGTGTTGTTGATAATGGTAATGTAAACCACAAGTTCAAGGTTTCTTCAAAGGGAATTATAAGTCCTATTCAGGATAAGAGTGTTTATTACTCGGCTACCTATTCTGAACATATCTCCCGTGGTACGGCATCAGTTGATATGTGTGCTCCTGCAAACCGTGTTGTTAATGGGCAGACATATTACACATCAAAGGGTGCAAAGATTTATGCCGTTGCATCAGGTACAGTAACGATTTCAACATATTCATCATCAAGCTATGGTCACTATATCAATATTGACCACGGTAATGGTCTGAGTTCACTTTATGCTCATATGGACGCAAGATATTTCAATGTTGGTGATAAGGTAGTTCAGGGTCAGGTAATCGGTATTCTGGGCAACACAGGTAACTGTTGGCCTCGTCCGACTGCTGCTAATCCGGTAGCGGGTTCCCATCTTCATTTTGAAATGCGTCTTAACGGTAACAGAGTTAATCCCGAAATCTACTTACCATCTCCATTGGTATATTAAGTTGGTGAATATAATAGTAAAGGATGATGTCCTTTGAATAAAACAATATCATTGGGAGTTGCAGTTTCCTTAATTTTTCTTGCAATTGCATTGACAGTCTCGGTTACAATGATGGTGGCGATGGGCATATATAATGACATTATTAAGGATGTTTCAGCCCGTTCCGGTGTGTATTCAAATGTCTCCGAAATTGACGATTTAATCCGTAAGAACTATTACGGTGAAATCAATGAAAATCTGCTTAATACAATGCTGTCCGACGGCTATGTCGCAGGTGTAGGTGACAGATACAGTTATTATATGACTCCTGACGAGTATGCAAGATATAAGGAAGAGGAAAAGGGCAAAAAGGTCGGTATAGGCGTTATTGCTGTTTACGACAGTAAGAATAATAATATCTATGTATCCGAGGTTTCAGTAGGGTCACCTGCACAGCTTCAGGGGATAACAAAGGGTGATGTTATTACTGCCGTTGACGGTACTAAGGTAAGTGCGTCCAATTACGGCGAATTGCTTCAAAGCCTTGAGGGTGCAAAGCTTACCAATGTTCAGGTTACTTTTATCCACGAGGGTACTGAAAAAACAGTTTCCGTAGCAAGGGGATATTCCGCACAGACAGTTTATTACAGTATCGGCAATGGTGTGGGATATATTAAAATCAATGCTTTTTACAGTACAACTGCAGAGGAACTTGAGAATGCCCTGCAGTATATGAAGGAAAATAAGGTTAATTCCGTAATATTTGATGTTCGTAACAATAATACAGGTTTAATTTCAAATGTAGTGAAGTGTATTGACCTTATTGTTCCCGTTGCAACGGACGGTACAAATGCCGTAGCAACTGCTGTGGATAAGAGTGGAAATATTATTGAAACATTTGCATCTGACTCGGACAGCGTTAACTTTACAATGCTTGTTCTTGTTAACTCAAACACCTCAGGTGCTGCGGAATTATTTGCCTGCGATTTGCGTGATTTTGGTCTTGCTCAGCTTGTAGGTGTAAAAACTGCAGGAAACGGTACTATGCAAAAGGCTTTTGAATTAAGCGATGGTAGTGCGGTAGTCCTGACGGTTGCGAAGATAATTCCTTATAAGAGCGAAAGCTATAATGATGTTGGCATTCAGCCTGATTATACTGTTGAGCTTTCAGCGGAGCAGAATTCAAGACTTGAAATGTTACCGTTGGAAGAGGATTTGCAATATCAGAAAGCAATGGATATTTTAACTAACGAATAAATAAATTATAGTCCCTTCACATAAGATAAATGTGGAGGGATTTTTATGTTTACAGTGCTTGACATCACCGAGAGAAAAAACAATGCTTTTGAAAGGCTTTTCGGTTGGCTGATAAGGGATGAATACGAGTTTAAAACCGTAGCGATTTACAAAGGAGCACCGTTCTATCAGCTGAGAATTCGTGTAGGAAAAAAGGGGTTGGATACTCAAAGGATTATTGACTGCGTTGGTAAATGCTCACGACGACTTGTAACAAATAATGTAAGTCTTTTGCCGCAAAATAGCGATTTTGGAATTTTCAAGAGTAAAAAGCTGTATGACAAAATGATGCAGAACACCTTTCTGGAAATACTTTATAATAACAAAATCAATAAAAGCCCTTTGCCTGTTTGCATAATTGATAAAAACGCTAATAACACCGATTTCACAGAAAAGCTTTGCGAATGTTCTTCTTCCCTTACAATAATTACAGACAAAAATGATAAATATAACTCCGTTTGTGACAGCATTACCGAAAACACCGGACTTTGTCCGATTTTTAAAAAGGAAGTAACTGATGAGAAAATTGTTGTGGACCTTGATAACAGCATTATGAAGATTCTCTCTGATAAAGAGGAAATAACAATTGAAAAAGGTGAAGAATTTATAGTGCCTGAAATTTATAATTACCTTAAGCCACAGAGCATAAACAGATATGATTTTTACTCCGCCCTGTACGAGCTTTGCGGTGTTTTTTCTCTGGCAGACTGTAATTTTGAATCAATATATGTAAACAATGAAAAAAAGAGTGTGGCAGATGTTCATTTCTCTTGACATGAATGGAAATATTTAATATAATATACTTTAATTGGGGCAGTATAACTGCTTGTTTAGTTATGCCCAAAATCCGAATTTAAAGGAGTTTTTAAAATGGCAGAAACATTACTCACAATAGAAGCACTCAAACAGCTTGAGGCTGAACTTGAGGATTTAAAGGTCAACGGCAGAAAAGAAGCTGCAGAGAAAATTAAACTTGCAAAGAGTTTTGGTGACTTGTCAGAAAACAGCGAATATGACGAGGCTATGAATGACCAGGCTAAGCTCGAAGCAAGAATCGGCGAAATTGAGTATATCATTAAAAGTGCAAAAATTCTTGATGTTGAATCACTTAGTAACGAAAATATTCATATAGGTTCAACAGTTAAGCTTACAGACAAAAAGAAAAAGACATTTACTTATACTATCGTAGGTTTTGCACAGGCTGACCCTGCTGCAGGTAAGATTTCAGATGAATCTCCTGTTGGTAAAGCACTTATCGGTCACAAAAAAGGCGATAAGGTTACTATTGAAGTACCAAACGGCACACTTGAGTTTAAAATCGTAGAAATCACAAGATAAGGTGAACAAAATGGCAGACAATATTAAGCAAAATCAACCTGAACTTGATTTAGGTGAACAGCAAAGAATTCGTCAGGAAAAGTTAAAGGCTCTGCAAGAAGAGGGAAAGGACCCATTTGTAATTACAAAATATGACCAGACCCATCATAGTGCAGATGTTAAAGATAACTTTGATGAGCTTGAGGGCAAAACTGTACGCGTTGCAGGTCGTATGATGTCAAAGCGTGTTATGGGTAAGGCTTCCTTCTGTAATATTCAGGATTTGAAGGGCAATATCCAGTCCTATGTAGCTCGTGACAGTATTGGTGAAGAAGAATACAAAGGCTTCAAAAAGCTTGATATCGGTGACATTATCGGTATCGAGGGTGAAGTTTTCAGAACAAAAACAGGCGAGATTTCAATTCACGCAACTAATGTGACTCTCCTTTCAAAGAGTTTGCAGATTCTTCCTGAAAAATTCCATGGTCTTACAAACACTGATATGAGATATCGTCAGCGTTATATTGACCTTATTATGAATCAGGAATCAAAACAGACGCTTATTAACCGTTCAAAGATTATAAGCGCAGTTCGTAAATATCTTGATGGTGAAGGTTTTATGGAAGTTGAAACACCAATGCTTGTTTACAATGCAGGTGGTGCAGCCGCAAGACCATTTGAAACTCACTTCAATGCACTTGATACAGATATCAAGCTTCGTATT
>JAZSBY010000076.1:0-8838 GCA_045602655.1 Candidatus Fimenecus sp.
TACAAACACCTCTCTTTTGTGGAGAATTGTTATTTGTCATAACATTCTTCTTTGAGTTGAGACCCTTACCAAGTGCAGGAGCCTTAGACTTTTTAACGAGAGTTTCTCTTCCGTTACGAACGAGCTGGTTAAAGGTTGGCAATTACATTCACCCCCATACATATTTATTTGCATAACAAATCTACGGACCTATGTCCGCATGCTCGATTAGTTTATCACAAATAAACAATATTTGTCAATATATTTTTTACAAAATAACGAAAAAATTGCAAAACCCTTGTTTTTGCGTATACTCAAATTGGAGTTTGGCGAACTCTTAAAATTTAAGTCACCCTGAACGCAGTGAAGGGTCTCCTAATTTGATAAAGAGATTCTTCGCTTCGCTCAGAATGACAAAGGCAGGCGTCGGTGCTTCGACTTCGCAGAGGTAGGGCGGGGTCTTGACCCCGCCCTACCAATAATCATTAATATTCAATGTATAATCTGTTCGACAAAATCAAATTTGCTTTACACATAAAACAAGGCGAGGTTAATACCCCGCCTTATCTATTTAGTTATTCTACAATAAGTTTTCCATCAGCATCGAAGTCATAGTAACCAACCTTGAGGTCTGTGCCCTCTACAAATCTCTGGCTCAAATAAATTCTCTTATTCTTTGCAAGTTTATGAGAGTCGTTGATAAAGTAGTAGTCACCCTCAAATTCTACAAGTTGATATGCCTTTAATTGAACGCCGTTTTTGTAGAAATAATCACCAACAGGACCATTGAGCATTACTAACTTACCGTCTGCATCAAATTCGTAGTAGCCTACTTTGAGGTCTGTGCCTTCCACAAATCTTTCACTTAAATAAATTCTCTTATTCTTTGCAAGTTTATGAGAGTCATTAATGAAGTAGAAATCACCCTCAAATTCAACAAGTTGATAAGCATTTAATCTTACATTGTTCTTGTAGAAATAATCTCCAACTACACCATTAAGAATTATCATTTTACCATCTGCGTCAAATTCATAGTATCCTACAGTAAGTGGTGTGCCATCAGCAAAAGTGAATCCTTCAACAAATCTCTGGCTGAGGTAAATTCTTGTATTTTTTGCAATCTTGTTACCATTATTGATGAAATAGAAATCACCATCAAATTCTACAAGTTGGTATGCTTTTTGAATTACATCATCTTTGTAGAAATAATCATCCTTTATGCCTGTGAAGGTCTTACCATAATTATAGTGTACAGTTGCATTTTCAACAGTGCTTCCATTAATTTGGTTCCATTGTTCTTGCGAACCACCATAATATATATCCTCAAGGTTGAAGCTTAAAAGGAATGCATCAATACAGATTGTTGTTACACTGTCAGGAATTACTATACTTGTAAGTTCGAAGCAACCAGCAAACGCACCCTCACCGATTGTTGTTACACCGTCAGGGATTGTTACAGTTGTAAGGCTTGTGCATAAAAGAAAAGCGCCATAGCCGATTGTTGTTACACTGTCAGGGATTGTTATACTTGTAAGTTGGCTGAAATTTAAAAATGCATATCTTCCAATTGTTGTTACACCATTGTTGATAATAACCTTTATAATATCATCTTCAAATTCTTTCCATGGACGACTATCCCCATCATGATAATCATACATCTCACCTGTGCCTGAAATGGTAAATATACCTGTTGAGTCATCAAAAGTCCATCTAAGATTATCACCACAGACTCCTGTGTAACCTAAAAAACGAATTGTTGCACTACTAAATGATGGATAAAGGTCTTGCCTTGGGATTATTTCTATCCATTGTTCTTCTGTTCCTTCATAATATACATCCTCCAAATTAGTACAATTACGGAATGCACCATTATCAATTGTTTGTACACTAAAAGGAATAATTACACTCGTCAAGCTTTCGCAACCACAGAATGCGTATAAACCAATTTCTGTTAAACTGTCAGGGAAAGTAATATCAATAAGTGATTCACAATAATAGAATGCATAATCTCCAATTGTTGTTACGCCACTACCAAGTGTTACACTTTCAAGATTTACACAATATGAAAATGCCAATCTACTGATACTTGTTACACCATCAGCTATAACAATATGCTTAATTTCATCTGCCCAGTCTTCCCATGGACGGTAAATATATCCACCAAAATCTACTTCATACTCGTGCATAGCACCTGTACCTGAAATAGTCAATGTGCCAGTAGATTCATCAAATGTCCAAGTAAGGTTATTGCCACAAATACCTGAGTAGCTTACAAAATGTATTGTTGCCAAAGAGAATGAATGAGTACCAAATTGTCCCACTGAAATGTTATTCCACATTTCTTCTGTGCCTAAGTAATAAACATCTTCAACACCATCACAAGAATAAAATGCCCTGTCCCCAATGCTTGTAACACTGCTTGGAATAGTTATGCTCTTGAAGTAATTGCAGTCATAAAATGCTGCATAACCAATAGATGTTACCGTATTGGGTATTGTTATGTTTTTGAATCTATACTCATCATAAAATGCATAATCTCCAATTGTTGTTACGCCTTCTTCAATGATAATATTATCAACTTCCAACCAATACTCATGCCATGGATATTCATTATAAGCAACATTTTCCATAGCGCCTATACCTGAAATTGTAAGAGTATAGCTTAAGCCGTCATAAGTCCAGGTGAGGTTATCGCCGTGTGTACCTGAAGCTACAATGGTACTACTATCAGAGAAAAATACACCACCATAATGTCCTTCAACCTTTTTCCATTCTTCCTCTGTACCGTTGTATTTAGTGGCGAAGTTTTTGCAACCATAGAATGCATCGTCACCAATCCATTCAAGACTTGAAGGTAGGCTTATCATTTTAAGTCCTGTGAAGTAATAAAAAGACAGCTCGTTAATGCCTTTAATACCCTCGTGTACAACAACATACTGTGTTGATGAATAACCATAAGCACCCCAAGGACGTTCATCAATATCAACACTACTATCCTGTATTGGGTCATAAGAGTCCATATAACCCTTACCGAAGAATTCCATGGTTTTAGTTGCTTCATCATAAGTAAAGATAATATATCCGCCTGCATCCTCTGCTATTTCTGTTTCGCTGATAATTGGAACAACTACAGGTTCAACTAATATTTCACCACAAGTTGTGCACTTTTTACCTCTTGTATATCCAACACTTTCTGTTGTTGGAAGAACTAAAGGAATTTCTTCCACACTATGGCCAAGAGCATCATAGCATTGGATATACTCGTAACCACAGTCACAAGAATATGATACATAACCCTTTTCTGTGCAAGTTGGGTCAACCCACACAACTGTAAAATCATGTTTATGTCCTACATCACCAATATTTCCTGTGCTGTTATAATGAATTGTAGCAGTTTCAAGAGGAGCATTATTAGTACCAAATGAAATTTTACTCCACTGGGTTTCTGTGCCTGAATAATAAACATCAGTAAGAGCTGTACAACCGTCAAATGCTCGTTGTGAAATTATTGACACATTTTTACTAAATGTTACATTTTTAAGATTTGTACAGTTTTGGAAAGCACAATCAAATATAAAGTAAACAGATTCAGGTAATACCACATGTATAAGACTTGAACATCCTGTGAACGCATAATTGCTGATTGATGTTACGCCACTGCCGAAATCTACATCAACAAGTTTATTACAACCATAAAATGCATAAGAGTCCAATGTTGTAACGCTATCTGGTATTTCCACATTTATTAAACTTTCACAACCTTTGAAAGCATCGCCATAGATTGTTATTACACTATCAGGAATTGATACATATAAAAGGTTGTCACAATCATAGAACGCATATCTACCAATTGTTGTTACACCTTCTTTTATAATAATTGACTTAATGTTGTCCTCATAACTTTCCCATGGACGATTATAGGAATTATATGTATCCATCGCGCCTGTGCCAGAGATTGTTAATGTACCTATTTCATCATTATATGTCCATGTAAGATTTGTACCACAAATGCCAGAACTAGTTATTGAGCTGTCATCTGTTGCACCAAAAGCAGGAATAACTTCTTGTTTTATAAGTACAGCATCGCAACTTGAACATCTTACACCTGCAGTAAGACCAGCTCTTGTTTCTGTTGGGGCAAATTCAGGAATAACAACCCGAGTATGACCTGACGCATTAACTGTTTCAGTATATGTGTCACCACAAATTGTACATTTATAAGTCTTGATACACACTGTTGTGTCAGGTGATGTGTTTACTACTAATTGATAATCGTGTTCTTTAACATTATCAACTGATTCTGTATATGTATCACCACAGTTTGCACAAGTGAATGTCTTAACACCATTAGTTGTACAAGTAGGGTCTTTTGTTACAACGCCATCATCGTAGTTGTGACCTGTTTGTGGAATTGTCTCTGTGTATTGACCTTCATCACAAGTTAAGCAAGTAAATGTCTTTACGCCATCAACTGTACAGGTTGGTTTTGTTGTTACAACACCATTATCGTAGATGTGGCCAACTGCTTCGACATAATCAGCCTTATAAGAATGACCACATATACAAGTATATAATGAATAGCCATCAACATCGCAAGTTTTTGCAACGTCTCCAACCTTCACGTAATTATGTGCACATCCTGTACTGCCATAATGAATTGTTGCATTGAATAATGGTTGGTTCTTACCATAAGCTTCAATTTTATTCCAGTCCTTTTCTGAACCTGAATAATAAACATCCTGAAGATTGATACAATCACCAAAAGTTCCATAACCAACTCCTGTTACACTAACAGGAATAGTAATACTTTTAAGGTTTACACAACCTGTAAAATTACCACCACGAAGACTTGTAACACCCTCAGGAATGATTATATCTGTAAGGCTTGTGCAATCATCAAATGTATCAAGTCCTATGTCTGTCAAGCCATCACAAAGTGTAACATTTGCAAGTCTTTTACAATCTGCAAATATACCGTCGCCAAATACTGCTACACTACCGGGAACTACAACTGTATCAAGATAATCGCAGTGATAAAAAGCACCGTCGCCAATTTCTTGAATACCCTCAGGTATAACTAACTTTGCAACGTGGTCACAGTTAGAAAATGCCCATCCTCCGATAGTTGTTACACTTTCAGGAATTGTAATGCTCTTAACATTTACACACAACTCAAAAGCACCAATTCCAACTGTTGTTACACCATCGTTTATGACTACATTTTCAATTTCGTCTTTAAAATCTTCCCATGGACGATTATTATATCCATAATCATCCATAGCCCCTGTCCCAGAAATTGTCAATGTGCCTGTGTTCTCGTCAAAAGACCAAGTAAGATTATCACCGCAAACACCCGAATTTGGGTCAGGAGCAGCACTTGTGGTAATAGGTACGATGGATAATACCATCATAATCGCCAAGAAAACGGATAAAAATTTCTTTGTTCTTCGCATAAAACCCTCTCCTACATTTTTTATGTTTTTATAATATCATAATGAATAATATGTTTCAATGGAAAACAAAATTTTTGTATAAATTGCCAAAAATTATACTATTTTAGTTCATAACAATCTCCCCCCATAAAACAAAAAGTGCGACCACCGAAGCAGCCGCACAAAAAACGCAAACTCCGATAGTCGCCAAACCAATTCAATATAAAGGGCAATTAAGCACAATCGTATTGATAGAATCTGCGTTTTTATCAAATTCATAACACGATTATGATTATGCATAATTAAGCATAATATCCCTATAAAAAAATAGAAATCGCCCTTGTTTTTTATATTCAATTGGTTTGGCACTATTAGTTTACCACAATCTTCACGAAAAATCAACACAAATTAAAATGGCGGATTATGCACTCCGCCACACAAAGTTTTTTGATTTTATTATAGATTCTTCGCTTTGCTCAGAATGACAACATATTATCATATTAATTATATTCTTATTTACATTATTATTTATTATTCACATTTTTCAAGAGGGTGTATCTGTTTTTTAAGAGGGTTCATATCAAATTATAACAGGGGTTATTGCATTTTTTGATGGGTCTGTTGAGTGTGAATGTAATTGCATAGCGCATAAGTTGAATTTATCGGGATGATTTTTGATATGATAAATCAACCTTGTAGGGGTCATTCGTGAATCCCCCCACACGATGCTCTAAATCGGTTAAATAATATTTTTTTCGTCACAGGACTTAATTTATTCATTCTTCACAAAAAATAAGAGGACTGATTTCTCAGTCCTATTTTTGTTATTTATGCTTCTGCAACAACATCTGAAATTGTCTTTTTAAGCTCTGCTTCGGAATAGCACTTCATACCAGTACCTGATGGAAGAAGTTTACCGATAATAACATTCTCTTTAAGTCCCATAAGTGGGTCAATCTTACCCTTGATAGCTGCATCTGTAAGAACTCTTGTTGTTTCCTGGAATGATGCTGCTGACAAGAATGAGTCTGTTGCAAGAGAAGCCTTTGTGATACCGAGAAGAACAGGTGTGCATGTTGCTGGAACAAACAATTCGCCATTCTGCTCTGCCTGGAGTCGAGCCTTTTCATTTGCCTGTGCAAATTCGCGCTTATCAGTTGTTGCACCTGGAAGAAGGTCTGTTGTACCTGCTTCAGCAACCTTAAGTTTTCTCATCATCTGACGAACGATAACTTCGATATGCTTATCATTGATATCAACACCTTGGTTACGGTATGTTCTCTGAACTTCCTTGATAAGGTAGTCATGAACAGCGTCAACACCGTTAATCGCAAGGATATCGTTAGGATTAGGTGAACCGTCTGTAAGAGCAGTACCTTTCTTAACGAAAATTGGATTACCGTTTTCGTCTGTTTCTGAGTTGAATCTCTTATGGAAACCATAAGGAATCATATATGCACGTTCATCACCGTTTTCATGGTCAGTAATAACGATATGCTCGTTACCCTTGATTTCACGGAATGAAAGAGCACCGTCGATTTCTGCAAGAATTGCAAGAACTTTTGGTTTTCTTGCTTCAAACAATTCTTCAACACGAGGAAGACCCTGTGTGATATCCTGGCTTGATGCAACACCACCAGTATGGAATGTTCTCATAGTAAGCTGTGTACCAGGTTCACCGATTGATTGAGCAGCGATAATACCAACTGCTTCACCAACAGTAACAGGAGTGCCTGTTGCAAGGTTAGCACCATAGCACTTGATACATACACCGTGTGCAGAGTCACAAGTGAGGAGTGAACGAATCTTAATTCTACGCTCATCCGGATTTTCTCTTGCGTTAACCATATCAGCAACAATCTGTGCTTTTTCTTCTGTAAGCATTTCATCCTTTGATGCAACAAGGTTACCGTCTGCATCACAGAAGTCTTCAAGAAGATATCTGCCTGTAAGTCTTTCGCTGAGCTTTTCAATCATTTCCTTACCGTCAGTAATATCATAAACCTCAATACCATCGTGACAGTGGCAATCTTCTTCACGGATAATAACATCCTGTGAAACGTCAACAAGACGACGGGTAAGATAACCGGAGTCAGCAGTACGAAGAGCTGTATCGGCAAGACCTTTACGAGCACCACGGGAAGAAATGAAGTATTCAAGAACATTAAGACCTTCACGGTAGTTAGCACGAATAGGAACTTCGATTGTTTTACCTGCTGTGTTGGCAATAAGACCACGCATACCTGCAAGCTGGCGAAGCTGAGCCTTAGAACCACGGGCACCTGAGTCAACCATCATATAGATTGGGTTTGTTTCGCCAAGTCCTTCAAGAATACCTGAAGAAACTGCATTTGTTGTTTCTTCCCAAACCTTGATAACTGCTCTTGAGCCTTCCTCTGCACTGTAAAGACCCATATTGTAGTAATTAGAAATAACATCAACTTGTTCTTCTGCTGAAGCAAGCAAGTCTTTCTTCTCTTCAGGAATCTTTGCGTCGCAAACAGCAACTGTAATACCACTCTTTGTTGAGTATTTAAGACCTTGAGCCTTAATCTTATCAAGCATTTCAGCAGCAACTGTTACGCCGTGAACTTTGATACATTTGTCGATAATCTTTCCAAGTCCACCCTTCTTAACAAGGAAGTCAACCTCAAGTTTGAAGGCATTTGCAGGGTCAGTTCTGTCAACAAAACCTAAATCCTGTGGAATTGGATTATTGAAAATCACACGACCGAGAGTTGTTTCGAGAAGTGTTGTTACCATCTCGCCTTCAACTTCTTTAGTCATACGAATCTTAATTTTTGCGTGAAGTGTAATGTCACCCTCATCATAAGCCATTGTAGCTTCATCAATATCACGGAACACTTTTCCTTCACCGGGTTCGCCTTCCTTAACCATTGTAAGATAGTATGAACCAAGAATCATATCCTGTGTAGGAACAGCAACAGGTTTACCGTCCGATGGTTTAAGAAGGTTGTTAGCAGCAAGCATAAGAAGTCTTGCTTCAGCCTGTGCTTCTGCAGAAAGCGGTACGTGAACAGCCATCTGGTCACCGTCGAAGTCAGCGTTGAAAGCTGTACATACGAGAGGATGAAGCTTAATAGCTCTACCTTCAACAAGAACAGGTTCAAATGCCTGAATACCAAGTCTGTGAAGTGTAGGAGCACGGTTGAGCATTACTGGATGGTCCTTAATCACTTCTTCAAGTGCGTCCCATACTTCAGTAGTTGCGCGTTCAACCATCTTTTTAGCTGATTTAATATTACTTGTAACGCCCTTTTCGTTAAGACGCTTCATAACGAATGGCTTAAAGAGCTCGAGTGCCATTTCCTTTGGCAAACCACACTGGTAAAGTTTGAGTTCAGGACCAACAACGATAACTGAACGACCTGAATAGTCAACACGCTTACCGAGAAGGTTCTGACGG
>JAZSBY010000077.1:0-12452 GCA_045602655.1 Candidatus Fimenecus sp.
GTTGCTTGTGCTTCCGAAGGTTGCGGTTTTGAGAAAAAGGCAGAAAGAAAAAGAAAGACAAAAGAGGAAGCATAAATGAAGGTTGCTGTTATTGGAGGTGGCCTTGCAGGTGTTGAATGTGCAAAGGCCCTTTCACGAAACGGAATAACGGTTGACTTGTATGAGATGAAACCTTCAAAAAAATCTCCTGCTCATAAATTGGATACTCTTGCAGAATTGGTATGCTCAAACTCATTAAAAGCTGAAAGACTTAATTCTGCAGCAGGACTTTTAAAGGACGAAATGGCATATTTAGGTTCAATCTGTGTTGAAACTGCCTATGAGTGTAAGGTAGAGGCAGGCGGAGCCTTGGCTGTTGACCGTTATGAATTTTCAAAAATCATTACAGAAAAGATTAAAAATGACAGAAATATAAATATTGTCGAAAAAGAGGTTACAACCTTACCCGAGGGTTATGATGGCACAGTAATCTGTGCAGGACCACTGGCTAGTGATGGACTTTCTGAAACAATTCGTGAGATGTGTGGTAACGGTCTTTCTTTCTATGATGCAGCAGCACCTATTGTAAGTGCTGAAAGCATTGATATGGAATGTGCTTTCGCACAGTCAAGATATGACCGTGGTGGGGATGCAGACTACATCAATTGCCCAATGAACAAGGAAGAATATGAGGCTTTTTACGAGGCGATAATCAACGCGGAAAGTGCTGATGTTCACTCTTTTGATAAAAGAAAAGATGTGTATGAAGGTTGCATGCCCATAGAGGTTTTAGCATCCCGTGGCAAGGATACAATGAGGT
Source organism: Candidatus Fimenecus sp. (assembly GCA_045602655.1). Classification (GTDB taxonomy): domain Bacteria; phylum Bacillota; class Clostridia; order Oscillospirales; family Acutalibacteraceae; genus Fimenecus. Next base: position 800 of record JAZSBY010000077.1, read on the forward strand.
ATGGTCCACTTAAGCCTGTTGGTCTTACTGACCCAAGAACAGGACACAGACCCTGGGCAAATCTCCAGCTCCGTAAGGAAAATAAAGACGGTACGATGTATAACCTTGTGGGTTTTCAGACAAACTTAAAATTCGGTGAGCAGAAAAGAGTATTTTCAATGTTTCCTGCTCTTGAAAATGCTGAATTTTTGCGTTACGGTGTAATGCACAGAAACACATTTATCGACTCTCCAAGACTTCTGAACGGTGATTTCAGTTTAAGAAGTAATCCGCTAATCTTTTTCGGTGGTCAGATTACAGGAGTTGAAGGATATATGGAGTCAGCGGCAAGTGGTCTAATGGCAGGAATAAACCTTGCAAAAAGACTTAAAGGCGACGAAACTGTTGTTCTTCCCGTTGACACTATGATTGGTGCATTAAGCCGTTACATAAGTGATGAAAGTGTAAAGAATTTCCAACCAATGGGTGCTAATTTCGGTGTTTTACCACCTTTGGAAGAAAAAATCAGAGATAAACAAGAACGATATATGCAACTTGCAAATCGCGGAATGAACTCATTAAAAGTTTTTGCAAAAAACAACAAATTAGGTGAACAAAATGACTGATTTTGAACAGAAAATCGGATATGAATTTAAGGATAAGTCTTTGCTTTTACGAGCATTGACTCATTCATCCTACGCCAACGAAAAGGGAACAGGACTCCAAAATGAGCGTTTGGAATTTTTAGGTGATTCAGTTTTAGGCTTTATTACTGCAGAGTATCTTTTTGAGCATTATAAGAATAAGCAAGAGGGTGAACTCACTAAAAAACGTGCTTATGCCGTTTGCGAGAAAACTCTTTTCGGATACGCAGAAAAAATTGGTTTGGGTGATATGATTTTGCTTGGTAAAGGTGAAGAACATACCGGTGGCAGACAACGTCCGTCAGTTGTTTCCGATGCTTTTGAGGCAGTAATTGCTGCAATCTATCTTGACGGAGGAATTGAAGAAGCAAAGAAATTCGTTCTTCCTTTTATTGAACTTTCATCAGAAGAACAACCTGTTTTCAAGGACTATAAAAGCACTCTCCAAGAGGTTTTACAACAGAATCCAACGGAAAAATTCGAGTATGTTGTCGTTGGAGAAAACGGACCCGACCATAACAAAGAGTTTATTGTTGAAATTCATATGAACAGTAATGTAATCGGCAGAGGTATTGGCAGAAGCAAGAAAAAAGCCGAGCAGGAAGCAGCAAAATCCGCGTTGGAGTTAATGGGACTATGAGTCATGCAAATATAAGCATTTTTGTACCACATAAGGGTTGTCCCAATGATTGCAGTTTTTGTAATCAAAGGACAATCAGCGGTCAGATAGCACCCGCAACACCCTTGGATGTTGAAAAGGCGGTGCAAACAGCATTAGAAAATAAAATCGACCCGAAGAATACTGAAATTGCGTTTTTCGGTGGCAGTTTTACGGCGATTGAAAGGGATTATATGATTTCTCTTTTAACCGCCGCAAAGCATTTTTTAGATACTCGTTCTTTTGCGGGAATAAGGGTGTCAACTCGTCCCGATGCTATCAATAAAGAGGTGCTGGAAATCCTTAAAAACTATGGTGTAACAGCTATTGAATTGGGTGCACAAAGTATGGATGATGAGGTGCTTTTTGCCAACCGTAGGGGACATACAGCAGAAGATGTAAGACGAGCATCTGCCCTTATAAAAGAATATGGTTTTGAGTTGGGCTTGCAGATGATGACGGGACTTTACAAAACCGATTTTCAAAAGGATATGCAAACTGCAAGGGAAATCATTAAATTACAACCTGACACAGTGAGAATATATCCGACAGTTGTACTTAAAAACACTCATCTTGGCAGACTTTATGAAAAAGGCGAATATAAAGCACCAACGGCAGAGGAAAGTGTGCCTCTTTGTGCCGAACTTTTGCAGATGTTTGAAAATGAGGGAATAAAGGTAATTAAATTAGGGCTTCATAGTAGCGAAACCGTGGAAAGTGACATGCTGGGTGGTGGGTATCATCCCGCATTCCGTGAGCTTTGTGAAGGGCATATTTATCTCTTGAAAATTCTTGAAAAATTAGAAGGAAAAGACAAAAATCATACATATCAGATTTTTGTTGACAATAAAGCCCTTTCAAAGGCAAAAGGACAACAGAAAAGAAATGAAAAAGCATTGAAAAATCAAGGATTTAGTTGTATAATAAAGGGTAAAGAAAATTTAGAAAGATATGAGATTGAGGTAACAGATTCAATATGATTTTAAAATCAATCACAATGCAGGGTTTTAAGTCCTGCCCCGACAAAACAGTACTTCAATTTAATAAGGGAATAACGGGTGTGGTAGGTCCTAACGGTAGTGGTAAGAGTAATATCTCCGATGCAGTCCGTTGGGTGCTTGGTGAACAGTCCACAAAGAGCCTTCGCGGTTCAAAAATGGAGGATGTTATTTTCAGTGGCACATCTCTTCGCAAGGCAACCGGTTTTGCGGAGGTAACACTGTGTCTTGATAACACGGACCGTGCACTTGGTAATGATAATGACGAAGTGAATATCACTCGTCGTTTTTATCGTAGCGGTGACAGTGAATATAAAATCAATGGTGAAAGTGTACGACTTCGTGACATCAATGAATTGTTTATGGATACAGGTCTCGGTCGTGACGGTTATTCAATGGTCAGTCAGGGTAAGATTGCCGAACTCATTTCTTCAAAATCAGGCGAACGCCGTGAGATGTTTGAAGAAGCAGCGGGTATTTCCCATTTTCGTTACAAAAGACACGATGCGCTTAAAAGACTTTCTCAGGCAGAAGAAAACCTTGTTCGTTTAAGAGATATTCTTACAGAACTTGAAAGTCGGGTCGGACCACTTAAAATTCAAAGTGAAAAGGCACAGAAATTCCTGGTTCTTGCCGAAGAAAGAAAGAATCTTGAAATAGGAATATGGCTTCATAATATTGAAAAGACTCAAGAAAAACTTAAAGAGCAGGATAGAAAAATTGATATAGCATCCGTTCAGTATAAAGATGCTCAAAAGCAACTTGAAGAAATTGAGCAGAAGATGAACGATATTATTGAGAAAACTCACGAAATCAATGTGAAAATTGAGGAGGTTCGTTCTTCAACATCCCATTTTGAGGAGCAGGTAAGTGAACTCGAAGCTCAGGCAAAGGTTTACGAAAACTCAATTTTACATAACAATGAGTCCATTGAAAGATTAGAAAAAGACAAATTACTTGCAAGTACCGATGATGCAGACCTTGACACACAAATTGCCGAAACAAATGAGCAAAAAGCAGAAGCACAGGCAAATCTTGAAACTGCAAACAAAAAACTCCAAGAACAAATTGCAGAAATTGAAAAACTGCAGGTTGAAAACAACGAGTTTGCAACTGTTGCGGCAGAACTTGCAAAGGAGATTTCCTTGCTTACCGTGAGCCTTGCAGATAACCGTGTAATTAGTGAAACTGCAAATTCACAGATTGAAGAAATCAAAACAAGAATTTCTGCTATTGACGACCTTTTGGGGAATCGCAAGGAAACAGTTTTTTCACTCCTCCAACAAAAAGATAACGCAAAAAAAGAACTTGACGATTGCATTGAAAAGATTAACGAATACAAAAACGCAGTTGAAGGATACCGTATAAAGGTTGAAACAAGAACTCAGAAGAGTGAAAAAGTGAAGGCAGAAATTGCTGCCCTTGATAGCGAAATCGACCGTAAGAACGAAAGAATTCGAATTCTTGATGACCTTGAAAAAAATATGGAGGGTTATCAAGGCTCTGTCCGTAGTGTTATGAAAGAGAGTAAGCGTGGAGCACTCCAAGGTATCCACGGACCACTTTCACAGCTTATAACTGTTAAGGATAAATACTCCGTTGCAGTTGAAACTGCTCTTGGTGTGGCAATCCAGAACATTGTTGTTGACAACGAAACTGATGCAAAACGAGCAATTTCATTCCTTAAGGAATCCCGTGGTGGTCGTGCTACATTCCTACCACTTACTGCAATTAAATCAAGAAGCCTTGATGAAAAGGACCTTGATGATGCTTATGGTTTTGTGAGTATCGCATCCGACCTTGTTGGTGCAGACAGTATGTATCGTGACATAATAGAAAATCTTCTTGGCAAAACAGTTGTTTGTGAGGATATGGATTCTGCCATCGCTATGGCAAAGAAATATAAAAACAGATTTAAAATTGTTACATTGGACGGTCAGGTTATCAATGCCGGCGGTTCAATGACAGGTGGTAGTAAGGCACAGGGCGTTGGAATGTTAAGTCGTTCTAATGAAATTGAAAAACTTACAAAAGCCGTTAGCGATTTACAAAGCAAAAAAGATTCACTTCTTATTCAGGAAAAAATGCTTTCAGAGGATTTAGCATCGGCGGTTGCCGACCTGAATGGTATTGAGGGTGACATTCTTTCTGCAAATGAGGAGAAAATCCGTCTTGAAGGTGAATTCAATCTTGCAGTTCAACAGTATGAAACATCTTCAGGTGGAGTAAGTGAACTCATCGACGAAGAAAGAATACTCAATGAACGAATTGAAAAAATAAATGAAGATAGCCTTGTGGCAAAGAATAAAGTCGGTGAACTTACAACTGAAATTGCAGAAAAGGAAAAGAGCCTTGAAGCAGTAAGTGGTGACAGGGAAAGTCTTTCACTTGTCCGTGAGGAATTAGGTGCAAAGGCAGAGCAAATCAGACTTGAAATTCTTGGTTTCCAAAAGGATATTGAGTCAGCGGATGACAATATCCGTCGTCTTAACATTCTTAAAGGCTCTCATTCTGACAGACTTGGCGAACTTGATGCAGAAATTGAAACATTCAGGAACAAAAACATCTGGCTTACAAAGGATATTGAAAGTCTTAAGGCATCCGCAGATGAACTTCGCAAACAATGTGGGGACGCAAAGACAAATGTTGATGAATTACTTGAATCCCGTGCTTTGTTAGAAAAAGAAAGTACGGATTTGAGAAATCTCGAAAAAGAAAAAGCATCGGAACGAGAGAGAATCAGCGGTGAACTTGTTCGCCTTGAAGAAAGAAAAGCATCAATGCTTACAGAGTATGAGGAATATAATTCAAAACTCTATGACGAATATCAGTTGACAAGACGAGAGGCTGTTGCTTTGCAGATTGTCATTGAGAACATCGGTGAAGCAAGAACAAGACTTTCTGCACTCAAAAACGAAATCAGAGGACTTGGTTCAGTTAATGTTTCTGCCATTGACGAATATAAAGAAGTGTCCGAAAGATACGAATTTATGTCCGAGCAAATCGGTGATGTTGAAAAATCAAAGGCAGAACTTATCCGACTTATTGACGAGTTAACAACAAAAATGAGCATTCAGTTCCGTGAGCAGTTCCAGAAAATAAATGTTTCCTTCGGCGAAACATTTGCTGAACTTTTTGGTGGTGGTAAAGCAGAATTAGTCCTTGAAGACGAAATGAATGTCCTTGAATGTGACATTGAAATCAAAGTACAGCCACCGGGCAAAAATGTTCAGAACATCAACCTTCTTTCAGGTGGTGAAAAGGGACTTTCTGCTATTGCACTTCTTTTCGCAATTCTCAAAGTTACACCTGCACCGTTTGTAATCTTTGACGAGGTTGAGGCAGCACTTGATGATGTCAATGTTGTTCGTTATGCTCAGTATGTAAGAAGAATGACAAAAAACACACAGTTTATTCTGATTACTCATCGTCGTGGTACAATGGAAGAAGCAGATATGCTTTACGGTGTTACAATGCAAGAAGAAGGCGTATCAAAAATCCTTGAACTTAAAACAGCTGAAATGGCTCGTAAATTAGGTCTCGCTTAATAAATAGGCTCCACCCTTGAGGGGGGCGGGTGTCCAGGGGACACCTCTGCGTAGCAGAAGCACTGCCTGAGCCGGCAGGCGAGTAATGGGGCTGTCAGCGAAGCTGACTGAGGGTGGTGTCAGAAATTTAATCCCCCCCTTCCGTCAAAACTTCGTTTTGCTACCTTTCCCTCGTAGGGGGAAGGCAAAAAACTTTTTCTCTATGGAAAGGACATTACCTATGGGAATTTTCAAAAAAATCAATTTTGGTCTTACAAAGACAAGAAACAAAATGGCAGGAGCTATTGACGATATGCTTGATAGCTTTGATGAAATTACTGACAACCTTTACACAGAACTTGAAGAAATTCTTGTAATGGGTGATGTTGGTGTTACAACTGCTGTTGAAATTACAGAAAGACTCCGTGACGAAGCAGCAAAGGGCAAAATCAGGGATGCTAACGAAATTCGTCAGAAGATTAAAGAAATCGTTGCCGAAATGCTTTATGGCGGAGAAGATATGGGACTTATTACTGTTCCGTCAATCATTCTTGTAATCGGCGTAAATGGTGTTGGTAAAACAACAACAATCGGTAAAATGGCGGCTATGTATAAAGCACAAGGCAAAAAAGTTATATTAGGTGCTGCCGACACATTCCGTGCGGCTGCTATTGACCAGTTGCAAATCTGGGCAGACCGTTCAGGTGTTGATATTATCAAACATAAAGAGGGTGCTGACCCTGCGGCAGTTGTATATGATACAATCAACGCTGCAAAGGCAAGGGACCACGAAATTATCATTATTGATACAGCAGGTCGTCTTCACAACAAGAAAAACCTTATGGACGAGCTTAATAAGATTTATAGGGTTATTGACCGTGAACTTCCTTATTCTGACCGTGAGGTTTTGTTGGTGCTTGATGCAACAACAGGTCAGAATGCAGTAAATCAGGCTCGCGAATTCAAGTCAGTTGCCGATATTACAGGTATTGTTCTTACAAAGCTTGACGGTACTGCCCGTGGTGGTGTTGTGTTGGCAATTAAGAACGAGCTTGGAATTCCTGTTAAATTTATTGGTGTTGGTGAACAGATTGATGACCTTCAACCATTTAAGCCATTGGCATTTGCTGACGGATTATTTGACAGAATCGACTATAAGGATGAGGAAGATGAATTTATCCCTATTGCCGAAGAGGTTGCGGAAGAGCCCGGAGAAGAAGTAACAGAAGAAGTTGTTGAAGATATAGTTGAGGATGTTGCAGAGCCTGAGGATGAGGAAGAACCACAGGAAGAAGAGCAACCTAAAAAGAAAGAAAAGAGGGGATTCTTTGGACTTTTTAATCGCCACTCATAATATGAAAAAGCAGGCAGAATTACAAAGAATTCTTGCTCCTTTAGGAATAAATGTGCTTACTGCTGAAATGGCAGGAATAAGCCTTTCAGATGTTGACGAAACCGGCACAACATTTGAAGAAAACGCATTTTTAAAAGCTGATAGTGGGTGCAAAGAAAGCGGAATGGTTTGTGTAGCAGACGATTCAGGACTGATGGTTGACTATCTTGACGGTGCTCCGGGAGTTTATTCAGCCCGTTTCGGTGGCGAACACGGAAACGATGCAAAGAACAATGAAAAACTTTTAGGACTTATGAAGGATGTACCGGATGAAGACAGAACAGCACGATTTGTAAGTTGTGTTTGTTGCTGTTTCCCTGATGGAAGAAGCTTTACAGTTCGTGGCACCTGTGAGGGCGTAATTGCTCACGAAGTACATGGTAACGGTGGCTTTGGCTACGACCCGGTATTCCTTGTAGGGGACAGGACATTCGGTGAGCTTTCTGCAGAAGAAAAAGACAAAGTTAGTCACCGTGGAAATGCCCTCCGCAAATTTGTAGAAGAATTACCGAAATATTTATAATAAACAACGCGTAGTGGCAGGCTTCCACGCCTGCGAAATGATATAGGAGAAAACAAATGACAAGTAAAGAAAGAGCATATTGGAGAGGTCAGGCAAATTCACTTCCTGCATTGTTCCAAGTTGGTAAAGGTGGCATTTCCGATGCCCTTATCAAACAAACTGATGATGCACTTAAAGCGAGAGAACTTATTAAAATAAAAGTTCTTTTAGAAACAAGCCCTGAAAAACCAAAGGAAATTGCACAAAAGCTCAGTGAGGCAACAAACAGCGATTGTGTTGGTGTTATCGGCGGCAGTATGATATTTTACAGATATAATCCCGAACTCCACAAGGACGAGAAAAAGAAGGGAAGAAAATAATGAAAATAGGTATTTTTGGCGGGACATTCAACCCACCTCACAAGGGACATTCGCGAATGGTTGAAAGAATGGCAGAGGAACTTGAACTTGATAAAGTAATTATTATTCCTAACAAAGTTCCTACACATAAGCGTTGTGATGATTTAGCAGACAACCGTGACCGTCTTGCTATGTGTAGAATTGCGTTCAACCACCCAAAATATGAAATCAGCACAATGGAAATGGATAGAGAAACAGACAGTTATACTATCTACACTGTTGAAGATTTAAGAAAGAGATATCCAAATGACGACCTTTATCTTATTATCGGGTCAGATATGTTTCTTATTTTCCACAAGTGGTACAAACATAAGGAACTGCTTGAACAATGCAAAATCTGTGTAGCATCCCGTGACAATGCAGAAAATATTCAGAAACTTCGTGCTTATGCCTTTGAACAGTTGGGTGATTATATTCCACAGCTTGACGGTAAAAATGTACATATTTCACTTTTGGATGCTTACGAGGTAAGTTCAAGCGAAATCAGGGAAAGAATAGATAGTGAAAAGAGTCTTTACGGACTTGTTGACCCTGAAATTATTGAATATATGGAGAGTCACAAATTGTATGGATACGGAAAGAAACGCTGAATTTCTTGAGATTTTGAAAACGCGATTGACTCCGCAGAGATTATATCACTCCATCTGTGTTGCAGAAAAAGCACAGCATCTTGCTGATGCTTTCGGTGGTGACAGGGAAAAAGCATATACGGCGGGACTAATCCACGATATTATGAGATATGAACCTGCAGAAAAAATGATTGAAATGATTGAAAGCGACGGTCAGACTCTTACTGAAAGCGAAAAGAATATAACTGTTACATTACACGCAGTTGCAGGTGAGGTTTATCTTCGAAAAGTGCTTAATGTGACAGATAAAGACATTCTGTCAGCAGTCCGTTATCACACAACGGGTAGGGAAGAAATGTCACTTCTTGAAAAAATCATTTATGTTGCAGATTTGACATCCGATGACCGTGAATATCCCGATGTAAAAGAAGTGAGAGAAATGGCGGAAAGCAGTCTTGACAAAACTTGTCTTCGCGGACTCTCATTTACCATTGAAGATAATGCAAGAAAATGCAGACCAATCCATATTGACACAGTTAAGGCTTATAACTATCTTATAAGTAACCACTGATTAAACCAAAGTCACAATTCTCAGCGGCTACTTTTCCGTCATAACTCGTCCAAAATACTCGTTAATACACAAAGTATTGCCTGTGTTTTTTGACGGTTCTGACAAAAAATTATCTCGCTGATAATCGCAACTCGATTTAATCAGCGGTTACCAGAAAGGATAAAATAGATGGAAAGAACAGAACTTATGAGAAATATTGTTGCCACTCTTGACAGCAAGAAGGCAACTGATATAAAATCACTTGAAATAACAGAATTAACATCCGTTGCGGATTATTTCGTAATTGCAACCGGTACTTCAGGCACACATATCCGTGCTTTGTCCGACGAAGTTCAGGATGCACTCACAAAACAGGGTGTTGAACCAAGAAATGTTGAAGGTAAATCAACCGGTTGGATTCTCCTTGACTACGGCACAGTTGTTGTTCATGTTTTCACTCCTGACCAAAGAGAACTTTACAGTTTAGAGCATCTTTGGGGTGATGCGAAACAGGTTGACATCAGTGATTTAATCACGGACTAAAATAGTAAAAATATCTTTTAAAGAAGGTTATATATATGAATTACGATTTTAAAGCCACCGAATTAAAGTGGCAACAGAAATGGGAAGAGGCAAAGGTTTTTGAGGCTCAGGACAATTCTGAAAAGCCAAAATTTTATGGTCTTGTTGAGTTCCCATACCCATCAGGTGCAGGAATGCACGTTGGCCACATCAAGGCATATTCAGGTCTTGAGGTAGTATCAAGAAAAAGAAGACTTGAGGGCTACAATGTTCTTTTCCCAATCGGTTTTGATGCTTATGGTCTTCCAACAGAAAACTATGCTATTAAAACAGGCATCCACCCAAGAAAAGTAACTGATATGAACATTGAAAAGTTCACAAGTCAGTTAAAAAGAGTTGGTTTCTCATTTGACTATTCAAGAGTAGTTGATACAACTGACGATAAATATTATAAGTGGACACAGTGGATTTTCCTTAAAATGTTTGAAAACGGACTTGCTTTCCGTGATAAGACTCTCGTTAACTACTGCCCATCTTGTAAAGTTGTTCTTTCAAATGAGGACTCACAGGGTGGCAAGTGTGACATCTGCCACAGCGATGTTGTGCAGAAATCAAAGGATGTTTGGTACTTAAGAATCACAGAGTATGCTGACAAGCTCCTTGAAGGACTTCAGGATGTTGATTATCTTCCAAATATCAAGCTTCAGCAGGTTAACTGGATTGGTAAATCCCGTGGTGCGTTTGTTAACTTCAATCTTAATGAAATTCCTGAAGAATTGAAAATTTATACAACTCGTCCTGACACACTTTTCGGCGTAACATTTATGGTTATGGCTCCCGAACATCCAATCATCGACAAATATGCTGATAAGATTTCTAATATGGACGAAATTCTTGCATATCGTACAGAATGTGCAAAGAAAACAGAGTTTGAACGCACACAGCTTGTAAAGGATAAGACAGGCGTTAAGATTGCAGGAATTACTGCAAAGAATCCGGTAAACGGTAAGGATATCCCAATTTACATATCTGACTATGTTATGATGGGATACGGTACAGGTGCCATTATGGCTGTTCCTGCACACGACGACCGTGACTATGACTTTGCAAAGAAATTCGGTATTGACATTATCGAGGTTATCAAAGGTGGTAACATTGAGGAATCTGCTTATGCAGGTGACGGCGAAATGGTTAACTCTGATTTCCTTAACGGTATTGATAACAAGAAGGATTCAATCGCAAAGATGATTGATTTCTTGCAGGAAAAAGGCATCGGTGAAGGCGGCGTTCAGTACAAGATGAAGGACTGGGCATTCAACCGTCAGCGTTATTGGGGTGAGCCGATTCCGATTGTTCACTGTGAAAAATGCGGTATGGTTGCAGTTCCTTATGAAGAACTCCCATTAAGACTTCCTGATGTTGAAAACTTTGCTCCCGGTACAGATGGTGAAAGTCCACTTGCAAAGATTGAGTCTTACGTAAACTGCATGTGTCCGAAATGTGGTGGCGATGCAAAGAGAGAAACTGACACTATGCCACAGTGGGCAGGTTCATCATGGTATTTCTTAAGATACATTGACCCTCACAATGACGAATGTCTTGCTGATATGGACAAGCACAACTACTGGATGCCGGTTGACTGGTATAACGGTGGTATGGAACACGTTACACGTCACTTAATTTATTCTCGTTTCTGGCACAAGTTCCTTTATGACATCGGTGCAGTGCCGTGTGAAGAACCATATGCAAAGAGAACTGCACAGGGACTTATTTTAGGTCCTGATGGTGTTAAAATGAGTAAATCTCGCGGTAATGTTATTGACCCTAACGAAGTTGTTGATGTCTTCGGCGCTGATGTTCTTCGTACTTATGTACTCTTTATGGGTGATTAT
>JAZSBY010000078.1:0-21008 GCA_045602655.1 Candidatus Fimenecus sp.
TTGAATGCAGTTCTCTTAACCATATCTGCAACTTCTGTAATATTTGCATCAGGAATTTTTGAAATCGCAGAGCGAACAACACCTGGACCTGATACACCAACATTGATTACGCAGTCAGGCTCGCCAACACCATGGAAAGCACCTGCCATAAATGGATTATCCTCAGGAGCATTGCAGAAAACAACCAATTTTGCAGGGCCAATACAACCTTTATTAGCAGTAATTTCGGCAGATTCTTTGATAATCTGTCCCATAAGTTTGACTGCATCCATATTGATACCTGCTTTTGTTGAGCCGATATTAACTGATGAGCAAATGTGTTCAGTAACATCAAGTGCCTCAGGGATACTGCGAATAAGTGCCTCGTCACCGGCGGCAAAGCCTTTTTGAACAAGTGCAGAATAACCGCCAATAAAGTTGACTCCAACTGTTTGTGCAACTTTTTCAAGAGTTTTTGCATATAAAACAGGGTCACCTTTGCCTGATGCCAAAATCATTGAAATTGGGGTGACAGATATCCTTTTGTTGATAATAGGAATACCATATTCCTTTTCAATATCTTCACCGGTTTTAACAAGATTCTCCGCTTTTCTTGTCATCTTCTCATAAATCTTATCACAAGTTGATTTTGCATCACCCGTGCAACAATCAAGCAGGGAAATACCCATTGTTATTGTTCTTATGTCAAGATTTTCATCCTGTATCATATTTATAGTTTCAAGTATATCGTGTGTATTTATCATATTGATAACCTCAAATTATATTCTGTGCATTGAATTGAAAATATCCTCGTGCATGACATGTATTGAAAGAGCCATTTCGTTTCCTATTTGTGTAACCTTATCAGAAAATTCAGTGAAAGGCACTTTTGCTTTTTCAAAATCAACAAGCATAATCATACAGAACATATCCTGTAAAATTGACTGTGAAACCTCAATAACATTAACACCATTTTCGGCACAAACACCTGAAATTTTTGCAAGAATACCAACCATATCCTTACCAACTACAGTAATAATACCTCTCATTTGTTATACCTCCAAAATTAAATTGTCAGTATTTTAACACAATATTTTTAAAATGTGAATAACTTTATTAAATATCTTTGGTTTTTTTATTGAAAAATATTGGTAATGTGTAGTAAAATACATTTAGAGGTGTTGGCTATGTATAAAAATATTGTAGATTTGCATGTTCATACAGATAATTCCTTTGACGGAAATCACTCTGCCACTTTTTTTTGTGAGCAGGCAGAAATGACAGATTTAAGAGCTATTGCATTTACAGACCATTGTGAGGTTGACCAGTTCGTGGGTGACTCCTCATATGAAAAACGAATTTTCCAGGCATTTTTTGAGGTTTCAAAGGTTCGTTCTGCGTTTCGCGGGAAAATATTGGTTCTCAATGGAATTGAATTGGGTCAGCCTGCATTTGATATTCAAACAGCTGAAAAAATCTTAAGTACACATGATTATGATATGGTTTTAGGCTCTGTTCACAATCTTCGTGGTGGTGAGGATTTTTATTTTATGAAAAATCTTTCCCGTACAGAAGCAGAAAAACTTTTGGAAGAATACTTTAATTCAATAATTGAAATGCTAAATTGGGGTAATTTTGATGTTCTTGCACATCTTACATACCCATTAAGATATTTTTACTCACAGTCGAATCTTGATATTGATTTGGATAAATTTAAAAATCAGATTGATGAAATCCTTTTGCTTACAGCTAAATCGGGCAAAGCACTTGAAATAAACACAGCTGCACTTCGTCAGCCTCTTAATAAACTTTCACCCGAGGTAGATATTGTAAAACGATTTAAGGAACTTGGCGGTGAGTATGTTACAGTAGGCTCCGATGCACATTATGCCGAACACCTTGCAGCCGACATAGATATGGCTTATAATTGTGCTCTTGAAGCAGGGTTTGACAGTATAACATTTTTTCAAAAACGAACTCCTATAGAAATGAGAATTGAAGTGGAGGAATAAACAATGAAGGTTAAAGCAGCAGCAAAAATAAACTTGATGCTTGATATACTCAAAAGACTTGACAATGGTTATCATAGCCTTTTTATGATTATGCAGTCTGTTGACTTGTATGATGTGGTTGATGTTGAAAAAAACACCAATAACGAGATTTTTATTAAATGTGACACTGAGGGTGTGCCTTGCAACGAAAAGAATATTGCATATAAATGTGCAAAGGCATTTTTTGATGCTCTTTCCATTGATGATAGGGGAGTTACTATCGAAATTCAGAAAAATATCCCTATGGCAGCAGGTACGGCTGGTGGAAGTGCTGATGGTGCAGGTGTCCTTTATTGTCTGAATAAAATTTACAAAACAAATCTTACGGAAAAAGAACTTTGTGACATTGGTGCAAAGGTTGGTGCAGATATTCCATTCAGTCTTGTGGGCGGTACTGCAATTGCACTTAATACAGGTAATGTTATTGCACCAGTTAAGGATTTTCCTGAGTGTTATATTGTTCTTGCAAAGCCTGAACAGGATGTTTCAACACCTGAGGCTTATGCTCAGTTTGATGCTCTTACTCGTGTTCGTCATCTTGACAGAGTTTCAATGATTGAGGCAGTTGCAGAGGGCGATTACGAAAAAATCTGCAACTTGTGTGGAAATGTTTTTGAACAAGCCGTTGAAGTGCCCAAAAGACCTCATATTAAAGGCGTTATGAGAAAAAGTGGTGCAGATGCTTGTTGTATGAGCGGAAGCGGACCAACTGTTTTTGGTATCTTCAGCGATAAAGAAAAAGCAGAGGATGCATATTTAAAACTTTCAAAAAAATATGCACATGTTTATCTTTGCAAACCTGCCAATAAGGGTATTGTTGAGATGTAAATCACAAATGGGAGAAGGATTATTATGAATAAATATGATGTATTTGTTGTAGGTGCATCAACAACCGGATGTTGGTTTGCCTATAAAATGGCAAAACAAGGATTTAAAGTTCTTGTAATTGAGAAAAATGAGCCTGATGATGTTTCAAGGGAATATGATGTTTTCCATATGGGTAAAGCCGATATGGAAAAATTTGATTTATCCATTCCCGAAGAAAGTGACCCATTACGCGAATTTTGTTTTGCTCACTCAACAATGGTTTCACCTTACGGAAACTATCCCAAAGCCTGTGCAGAAGCACCAGTTATAGGCTTACATAAACATGATTATATTATGGCTATGGCTGAAAGAGCAAAAAATGCAGGTGCAGAGATAATCTATGGTGCATCATTTACTGATTTTATTTATAATGAAAAAAATCAAATCATTGGTGCAAAATATATGACTAATGATGGCAAAAATGAAGCCTATGCACGAATTGTAGCCGATTGTTCAGGTATTCCTGCAGTTGCCCGTACAAAACTTCCCGACACATCAGTTGTTGGCAATTTTAAACTTACAAATAAAGACATTCTTTTTGTAGTGCTTTATTATGCAGAGTATCTTAAAAAGGATTTTAACCCAAGAGAACTTGATGGTTTCTTCCTTTCTTATAAATCCTGGTCTGCTCCGTCAGACAATCCAAATGGTGCAATTCTTGGTATAGGTGCATTCTATGGTTATGATTATGCTGAAGAAATCTTTAAAGAAGATTTTATGAAGAATGTTAGTTTTCCCGAATATAGAGTTGAGAGAGTAGAAAAGGGTATGACACCTTATCACACATCTGTTTATTCATTAGTTGATGATGGCTTTATTGTCTTGGGTGATGCTGCCTGCCATACAAAACCAACTTGTGGTGAGGGTTGCACATCATCACTTGTTGCGGGCGAAATCGCAGTTGAAGTTATTTCAAATCTTCTAAAAACAGATAAATTTCTTACAAAAGAAAGAATGTGGAGCATCAATAAGCGATATATGACTGCACAAGGTAAGGATTTTGACTCAATGCGACCACTTCTTATGGGTATTATTTCACTTGGATACGATGAAGCAGAATATCTCTTTAAGAATGATATTATGTTTAGCGAAAAAATCCTTGGTGGAATGGATACAGGTCTTGTTCTTGACGGGAACGATATTGCCGGTATCGTTAAAGGCATCGTAAATGGTGTTGCAAGTAAAAATATCAGTGCATCATCTATTGCAAAACTTGTTAAAGGACTTATGTATAGTACACAAGTTGGCACATTGTACGATAACTATCCTGCTAACTATGAGGATTTCCCACAGTGGAAAGCAAAAGCAGATAAGCTTTGGGCAGAAATCGGACCGGTTGCCAATACCTGTGACCCTGAAATTCTTAAAAAATTAGGATTTAAATAATCACAAACTTACTTGGGAAGGAATTTATTATGAAAATAACATTTATGGGTGCGGGTAGTACCGTTTTTGCAAGAAATGTTATCGGTGACTGTATGTGCACAGAATCACTTCGTGACAGCGTTTTTGCACTTTATGATATTGATGCTCAAAGACTTGAAGAAAGTCGGGTAATCCTTGAGGCTATGAGAAAAGCCAAGGGTGGTTTCGGTAAAATTGAGTGCTATGTGGGTGTAGAGAATCGAAAAGATGCTCTTCGTGGTGCTAATTTTGTTGTCAATGCTATTCAGGTTGGTCTTTATGACCCTTGCACAATCATTGACTTTGAAGTGCCAAAAAAATACGGTTTAAGACAGACTATCGGTGATACTCTTGGCATCGGTGGAATTATGCGTACGCTTCGTACAATTCCTGTTTTGAAGGACTTTGCAAACGATATGGAAGAGGTTTGCCCTGATGCACTTTTCATGAATTATGTTAATCCTATGGCTATGCTTACAGGCTATATGCTTCGATATACAGGTGTTAAAACTGTCGGACTTTGCCATAGTGTTCAGGGCTGTTCAGAATGGCTTCTTAAAAAACTTAATATGGAAGACAAATTAGAGGGCAGAAAAGAACTTATCGCAGGTATCAACCACATGGGTTGGCTTTTGGAAATTAAAGATAAAAACGGGGTTGACCTTTATCCTGAAATCAAATCAAGAGTGGATGCTTATATGGAAAAGCCTGATGCAGATGATAAAGTGCGTATGGATTACATTAAAAACTTCGGTTATTACTGCACAGAATCAAGTGAGCATAATGCCGAGTATAATATGTTCTATATTAAATCTAAATACCCTGAACTTATTGAGCGGTATAATATTCCACTTGACGAATATCCTCGTCGTTGTATTGAACAGATTGAGCGTTGGAAAAAAGACTATGCAGAAATGCTCCAGAAAGGTGTTAAAGAGCACGAACGCTCAAATGAATACGCGTCAAGAATTATGGAGTCAATGGTAACAGGTGACCCATATCAGATTGGCGGTAATGTGCTTAACACAGGGCATCTTATTTCAAACCTACCTGAAAACGCTTGTGTTGAAGTGCCTTGTCTTGTAAACGGCAGAGGGATTCACCCTTGCCATGTTGGTGCATTACCGGTACAATGTGCCGCTATGAATATGACAAATATCAATGTTCAGTTGCTTACAATTGAGGCAGCAGTTACGGGTAAAAAAGAGCATATTTATCAAGCTGCGATGCTTGACCCGCATACAGGTAGTGAACTTGATATTGATACAATCAAGAAAATGGTTGACGATTTGATTTTTGCACACGGTGATTACCTACCAAGATTTAATTAGAACCACATCATTCCGACTAAATACATATTAAAGTAAAAAAATGTAGGGGAGTGACCCTACATTTTTTATCTGTTTGAATTTATATACTCAAATAGTTTTGTGCAACCAAGCAAAACATCGTTATAAGTCGTCTTAAAATCCCTTGTGTACCAAGGGTCGGCAACATCACGGTCAATATGTGCAAAACTTAATAATTTATGTATCTTGTTGTCCTTGTCATAACCGATAATTCTGTTGATGTTTCGCATATTTGCACTATCCATTCCGATTATGAAGTCATATTTTTCATAGTCGGATTTTTTTAATTGAACTGCTTGTCTTTTTGTATAAGGTATTCCCATTTCATCAAGAATTTTCTTTGTACCCCAATGGGTGTCATTACCGATTTCTTCCGTGCTTGTAGCACTTGAACAAATGAGAAAATCGTTTTCCATACCGTTCTTTTTAACAATATCCTTCATCACAAATTCTGCCATAGTAGAACGGCAGATATTTCCGTGACAAACAAACATAATTTTAATCATACAATCAAACCTTTCACTGACCATTTTATCATATAATACCGTTTTTTCAAGTTATATTCGTTTTTATTCTGTCATATAAATTTATGACAGAATAGGAGGGCTTGGTTTGAAAAGTTTAGTTGATGAAAGAGCATCTATGTTAGGTGAATATATTGTTGAGAATAATGCGACTGTCCGTGCTACTGCAAAAGTGTTTGGTGTAAGCAAAAGTACGGTACATATGGATGTTTCAAAAAGGCTGTCAACAGTTAATCCGATTTTATATAAAAAGGTGAGAAAAGTCCTTGATATTAACAAAGAGGAAAGGCATATTCGTGGTGGATTAGCCACCAAAGAAAAATATATGTCTAAAAAGTGATTTATTGTACATAATTTTCCTTTTAACACTTGAAATTTCACTATATTCGTGTATAATATTATCTGTTAAAATATGCACATATATCGAAAGGTGGACTATATAGTGGCAGACGAGAAAAATCTCTTTGTTGAGCTCGAACACGAAGTGATGGAGCTCTGGGAAAAAGAGAAGTATTATGACAAATTAGTTGAAAAAAACAAGGGTAAAAAGATGTTCCGTTTCCTTGACGGTCCTATTACTGCTAACAACCCAATGGGTATTCACCACGCTTGGGGTAGAAGCACAAAGGATACTTTTATCCGTTATAAGTCAATGAGAGGTTATGATTGCCGTCGTCAGAATGGCTTTGACTCACAGGGACTTTGGGTTGAGGTTGAAGTTGAAAAACAACTTGGTTTCAAAACAAAAAAGGACATTGAAAATTATGGTATGGACAAGTTTACACGCCAATGCGTTGACCGTGTAAAGCATTTCTCAGGCATTATTACCGAGCAGTCAAAAAGGCTTGGTATGTGGATGGATTGGGACAATTCATACTACACAAATACGGACCTTAATATTCAGGGTATCTGGCATTTCTTAAAAGAATGTGATAATCACGGTTGGATTCAGCGTGAATACAAGCCAATGCCTTGGTGTCCTCGTTGTGGTACATCACTTTCTGAACACGAAATGACAGGTTCTTATAAGATGATGACTCATAACTCTGTTTTCTTTAAACTTTCTATTGAAGAATTAAATTCAAAAATTCTTGTTTGGACAACTACTCCTTGGACATTGTCTTCTAACGTAGCACTTGCAGTTAATCCTGAAATTGACTATGTTGAAGTTAAAATCAAGAGTGATGACCAGACATTGATTCTTGCTAAAAATGCAATCAAGTACCTTGGTGACGATAAAGTTGAAGTTATTCGTGCTTTAAAGGGTGAAGAACTTGTAGGATATCACTATGAAACTTGCTTTGCAGACATTCCTGCTCAGCAAGGATTTGAGCATAGAATTGTTGCTTGGGAAGATGTTGCTGCTGACGAAGGTACAGGCGTCGTTCATATTGCTCCGGGTTGTGGTATTGAAGACTTTGAACTTGGCGAAAGACTTGGTCTTCCAAAGGTTATGCCTATCGATGATATGGGTATTTATCTTGATGGCTTCGGATTTATGACAGGTAAAGACAGCCACACAATCGCTGACGAAGTTTTTGAAAAACTCCAGGAGCAGAACAAACTTTATAAGGTTGAACCACACGAGCATAGCTATCCTGTATGCTGGAGATGTAAGAGTGAAATCGTTTTCCGTCTTGTTCCTGCTTGGTACATCAAGACAAACGAAATTAAACCTAAACTTATTGAATGTGCAAATTCTGTTACTTGGGAGCCTGCTTCAAACGGTAAACGTATGAATGACTGGCTTACAAACATGGGTGATTGGAATATTTCTCGTAAACGTTACTATGGTATGCCACTTCCTTTCTATCCGTGTGATTGTGGTCATATCACAGTTATTGGTTCAAAGGCTGAACTTCGCGAAAAAGCTGTTGACCCTGCTCAGGTTGATGCTCTTCCCGAACTTCACAGACCTTGGGTTGATGAAGTTAAAATTAAATGTCCGCATTGTGGAAAAGAAGTATCTCGTATTTCCGATATTGGTGATGTTTGGCTTGATGCAGGTATAGTTCCATTCTCAACACTTGGTTACTTTACAGACCGTGAGGCGTGGGAAAAGAATTTCCCTGCAGAATGGGTTACAGAAATGCACGAGCAGGTTAGACTTTGGTTCTATTCAATGCTCTTTATGAGCACTGTTCTTGTAGGTAAAGCACCTTATGAAAAAGTTGTAACAAATGGTATGGTTGTTGCTGAGGATGGTTCAAAATTCTCAAAAACAGGCTTCATGATTAAGTTTGATGAGGCTGCTGAAAAAATTGGTGCGGACACAGTTCGTTATCTCTATGCAAGTGCTCCAAGTAACAACGATGTTCGTTTCGGTTATAACCTTGGTGACGAAGCAAGAAGAAAGATGCTTGGTTTCTGGAATGCTTATACATTCTTTGATACTTATGCACAACTCGATAAACCATACTTTGCAGATTACAAAGTTGATTTCTCAAAGTTCAATCCAATTGACAAGTGGCTTGTTGTAAGAACAAATGAATATCTTGCAAAAGCAACTGCTGCTATGGATGATTATAAATCTGCTGCACTCATCAAGGAATTTGAATTATTTGTTGATGATATTTCTAATTGGTATATCAGAACAAATCGTCGTCGTTTCTGGAAAACAGAGGACCAGCAGGATAAGATGGTTGCTTATTGGACACTCTTTAATGCTCTTAAAGTTTGTGTTCAGACAACTGCCCCAATTATGCCATTTATGACAGAGTATATCTGGCAGAATCTCATTAAGAAATGTGATTCAACAGTTGCAGAATCAGTACATCTCAGCGATTGGCCAACCGCTATTGAGGGTGTAGAAGATGATGGAGTTATTGAGCAGACTGCTCTTGTTCGTGAAGTTATTGCTACTGCTATGAGACTTCGTAACGAACAGCAGATTAAAGTCCGTCAGCCACTTTCAAAAATCTTCATTTGCTGTGATGCAGATAAGGCAAATAAAATCAAAACATTTGAGAAAAATATTCTTGATGAACTCAACATCAAAGCAGTTGAATATATTGATGATATCAATGTTCTTGAAGACCAGTTCCTTACTGTTAACTTTAAGGTTGCAGGTGCTGTTCTCAAGCAGAATGTTAACAAGATGAAGCAAACTCTTGAAGGACTTTCTGTAGATGAAATGAATGCACTCACAACTGTAGTTATTGCTGGTGGTGAGGTTGCAGTTCCTGGTTGGGAAGAAAAATTTGATGCATCAATCTTCGCAGTACAGTCAAAGACAAAAGCAGGTGTTGTTTCTGCAGAATTTGCTGAAAATAGCGTAGTTGCACTTGATATTGTTCTTACTGATGAACTTCTTAAAGAAGGCGTTGTTCGTGATATTATCCGTCAGTGTCAGGTTGCTCGTAAAGATGCTGGTTATCAGGTTGAACAAAGAATCAATGTTTCAATTATTGTTGATGACGAGTTTATTGTAAATGCACTTAATGAAAAGATTTCTTATATTGCAGGTGAACTTCTTGCAGATGCTGTTCTTATCAATGAAGATATGACAGCAGATTACACAAGTGAATTCAGTGTGAATGATAAGAAGATTTCTGTATCAGTTGTCAAAGGAGAATAAAAGATGTTTCAAGTTACAAAAGATATGAATATCGGCGAAATTCTTGATAACGCAAGAGAAACTGTTCCATTCTTTTTAAGTCTTGGAATGCATTGTCTCGGCTGTCCGTCAGCAAGAGGCGAAACAGTTGAACAGGCTTGTATGGTACACGGTGTTGACCCTGATGAGTTTGTTGCAGGTATCAATGAGTTTCTTAAAGAAAATGCAAGCAAATAATTAAACTAAAATCCTCCTATAGAGCATAGGGGGATTTTGTTCAAAAGAGGTGAATTATATGAAACTTGATAGTCGTTTAATGGCTATTGCGAATTTAGTCAGAAAAGATAAGTCTTTTGCAGACATCGGCACGGACCATGCCTATCTTCCTGTTTATCTTGTTGAAAAAGGTATAGTAAGTAAGGCGATTGCATCTGATTTGCGAAAGGGGCCTCTTGAAAATGCTAAGGAAGCTGTTGTTTCGTATGGTTTTACCGAACAAATAGAACTTCGTTTATCTGATGGACTTAATAATTTTAATGAAAATGAGGTAGAAGAAATTGCTGTTGCAGGCATGGGTGGACTTTTGATTTCACAGTTTATTGAGCGTACACAATGGCTAAAAAGTGAAGATGTTCACTTAATTCTTCAACCTATGACTCATGTTGAGGAGTTACGAAAAACACTCTTTGATAATGGCTTTATAATTGATGAAGAAGTCGTCGCAGAAGATGATGAAAAACTATACATAATTTTGAGTGTATATTATTATAATGATTCAACTGCATATACCGACCTTGACTTGATTGTAGGTAAATTACCATACAATGATGACGATTTATCAAAAAAATACCTTGCAAAAATATACGATAAGCATAATAAAAAACTTATTGCACTTAAAAAAGCTGAAAAAGAATGTGCTGAACTTGAAGAATTAGTAGGGGAGTTGAAAAAATGGCAACAGTAAAAGATATTTACAATTTTATTGATACGATTGCTCCTTTTGACACACAAGAAGAATGGGACAATTCAGGCCTGCTTGTTGGTGATGAAGATAAAGAGGTTAATAAAGCTTTGTTTGCTCTTGATATAACTGAAAATATTATAAAGCAGACAATTAAATGTGATGCTGACTTAATAATCACTCATCACCCCATTATATTTAAACCGGTCACCAATGTTTTGAATGATAGTTTAATTTATAAGCTAATTGAAAATAAAATCAGTGTTATTTCAGCTCACACAAATTATGATAAAGCTTATGGTGGGGTTAATGATATACTTTGCAATACTATTGGTTTAAACAGTTATATTAAAATTGATGGCACCTGCTTAAATATCGGTAATTTTGATGCACCTGTTGCAACATCAAAATTTTTAAGTTGTGTAAAAAATGCACTTGGCGGTGCAATAAGACATAATAATATTGATAAAAAAATCAAAAGTATAGCAGTGTGTAGTGGTTCGGGTAGCGATTATCTTGATATGGCAGTCGAGTTTAATTGTGATGCATTACTTACAGGTGACGCATCTTATCACTCATTTCTTGATGCAAATTCAATGGATGTATTATTGGTTGCTGCAGGGCATTTTGAAACAGAGATTATAGCGATTAAGCCACTTTTAGACAAAGTTAGAAAAGAATTTTCAATAGATTGTGTTTTGGCAGACGAAAAGTCACCTTTATTTACGATTTAAGAGGTTTTATGGCACTTGATGGAATTACATTAGGACTTATTAAAAACGAGCTTAAAACTTATATTTTAGGCTCTAAAATTGAAAAGATACACCAACCCTCACGAAATGAGTTGGTGTTCATTTTGCGTACCCGAAATGGCGGATACAGACTATATCTTTCCTGTGATGGTCAAAGTCCTCGCGTTCATTTAACTCGATATAACCTTGAAAATCCGAAGGTCCCACCAATGATTTGCATGTTGCTTCGCAAGAGACTATGTGGTGCGACACTTGTTAACATTAGCCAAATCAGTAATGACAGAATTATTGTTTTTGAATTTGACGGAACGACAGAGATTGGCGATAAAACAAAATATTATGTAATCTGCGAAATTATGGGACAACGCAGTAATATTATTCTCTGTGATAATAATTACAATATAATTGATGCAATCAAAAGAGTTGATGAAGAAAAATCATCTGTTAGAGAAGTATTACCCGGTCTAAAATATGAATTACCGCCATTACAGGGAAAATGTGATATTTTGAATGATGGGGCAGATTTTATTACGAGTAAAATTCTTTCTTTTCCTGAAAAAATACTCTCAAAAGCAATTTTGGAGAGTATTGAAGGATTTTCACCCATTGTTGGCAGAGAAATTGCATACAGAACTGTTTTTGGTGACAAACAAGTTGGATTATTATCTGATATTGAAAAAGAACGATTAGAAAATGAGATAGATTTAGTTAAAAGTGAAATTTATGATAATAAATTTTATGTACTTGAATCTGTTGAGAGAATTCCATTTGATTTTTCATTCTCAAATGTTCGTCAATATGGTAACTCATTAAATAAAAAAGAGTATGATTCAATTTCAGAGTTGCTTGATGATTTTTATTTTGAAAAAGACAAAATCAATAGAACAAAGCGAAAAGCATCTGATTTGTTCAAACTTCTTAATAGTGCTGTTGAACGCACATCGAGGAAAATAAATAATAGGCGAATTGAACTTGAAAAAAGTGAAAATCGAGAGCAAATCCGTATTTATGCCGAACTTATTACTGCTAATCAGTATCATTTAACAGAGAAATCTTCAGTTTATGAATTAGAAAACTATTATGATAACAATAATATCATAAAAATTCCTGCAAATCCTGCATTAAGCCCTTTGCAAAATGCTCAAAAGTATTTTAAGGAGTATAAAAAAGCAGTTAATGCCGAAAAATTACTTCATAGTTTAATTGAAGATGGAGAACAGGAACTTATATATCTTGATACTGTGCTTGACAACTTGTCCCGTGCTGAAAGTGAAAGAGAAATCGCAGAAATACGAGAAGAATTAGAGCAGGGGGGATATGTCAAGAGCAAAAAGGGAAATAAAAATAAAAAGGAAAAACCACTGCCACCTATGAAATTCAGTTCAAGCGATGGTTTTAAAATTTTAGTTGGTAGAAACAATGTGCAAAATGATGTTTTAACACTTAAAACTGCCATGAATTATGATATGTGGTTACATGTGCAAAAGCACGCAGGTTCACATACTATAATTATCGCTGACAAAAAAGAAATCACTGAAACTGCAATATATGAAGCTGCTTGTATTGCTGCATACCATAGTAAAGCAAAGAATTCTTCGTCTGTTCCGGTTGACTACACATTGATAAAAAATGTTAAAAAGCCAGCAGGTGCTAAACCGGGTAAGGTTATTTATAACACATATAGCACCGTTTATGTTACACCAACAAAAGAAATTGTCGAGAAGTTAAGGCAAGAATAAAACCGAGAAGCAATTTGGCCTCTCGGTTATTTCTTAATCTAATTCCACTGCGTGGTCATAAACTGGATACCATTTTGATGATGCAAAATTTCTTGCTCTGAAAATAACTTGGTTTTCATACACTTCCATTTGGAATCCCATTCCACCCCAAGGAACACCATAACGATTAACAATCATATATGTAGGAAGATTGACATAAGTAACACCATTCTGCTTTTCAACACAGGAAAAACCGAATACGTTTTCAACCAACGGTCCATTTATACCTGTATGTACATGACCACTAATAAAGAAAACATTTTCGTATTTTTCCATAATTGCTTTAACGGCATCACTATTTTCATTAAGTCCGTTGTCAGGCCAAATTGTATCAAGTCCGTTTACTCCATTACAAGGAACATGGCAAACAACAAACATTGGTAATCCTCTATCAGCAGCTTCAGCCAATGACTCGTCAAGAAATCTAATTTGTTCAGGACTCATATCAGGAGTATCCCAGGTATCGTCACCATCGTCACAAAGCACAACAAAACGGTAACCATTTATATCTGTTTTGTAATACGCTTTTTCAATTATTTCATTGGATGGATTGAGATTGTTATAAAGGTTAACAAAACGCTGTCTTGCACCTTCTTGAGTTGTATCATCTACATGACCAACATCGTGATTGCCCATTGCTGTTACCCAATGCTCGGCACAATCACTTTCTGCCATAATATTAAAGAAACTTTCTATTGAAGGTCCATCGCCATAGTTTGTAAGGTCACCTGAAACTATAAGAGCATCAATTGTGTCCCTTGAACGTTCAAGGTCGTTAAGCCCATTTCCCCAAACCCATTCACCGATTGGCCACTCAACATCAATATGTATATCTGAAACGATTGTTGCATTTAAAAGACAATCTTCATACATTTCTTCAAAAACAATAATCTCCTTCGCAGTACTTATTGCCTGTTCACAACATTTTTTACTTGTATCCACAATATCCTGAAAGGTTAATCCTGGGAATATTGTCAAAATTATTGCGTTTACGATTGAAATAATTGATTTGATAGTATTTAACATAGTAAAACTCCTTGATATTACTTTTCAATATTTTACCATAAATATATAATAATGCAACAAAAAACTCTCCTTAAATTTTTAAGGAGAGTTTTGCTTTAATTACATTTCTTCGTTAGAAACTAATATTTCGTTATGGCGGAATAAAAGGGATAAACACCAAATACCTGCAAGTGCAACAAGCGTATAAATTATTCTGCTGATGATTGCATCTTGACCACCAAAAATCCAGGCAACAAGGTCAAATTGGAAAATTCCGATTGCACCCCAGTTAATAGCACCGATAACAACAAGAATCAAAGAAATTCTGTCAAGCATTATATTCACTCCTTAATAAAAGCATCATTTTATGTGCACTGTTATTATGAGTTTTTTTAAATGCTTTATTCAAAAAATAAATTATTTAATTTTTGCTTTTTCTTTTAAAATTTCAACTTTGTCAGTCTTTTCCCAAACAACATCACAGTCAGTTCTACCAACATGACCATAAGCAGCAAGCTGTTTGTAGATGGGATTGCGGAGTTTAAGGTTATCAATAATAGCAGCGGGGCGGAGGTCAAATACTTCGTTTACAATATCACCTAGTTCTGAGTCCTTTATAACACCTGTGCCAAATGTGTCAACCATTACTGAAACAGGCTTTGCAACACCAATTGCATAAGCTAACTGAATTTCACATTTTTTAGCAAGACCGGCAGCAACAATGTTTTTAGCAACATATCTTGCAGCATAAGCAGCAGAACGGTCAACTTTTGTTGGGTCCTTACCTGAAAAAGCACCGCCACCGTGACGAGAATATCCGCCATATGTATCAACGATAATCTTACGGCCTGTAAGACCAGAGTCACCCATAGGGCCACCAATTACAAATCTACCTGTCGGGTTAACAAAAATCTTTGTATTCTCGTCAATAAGGTTTGCAGGAACAATTGGTTCAATAACATTCTTTTTAATATCCTCACGGATTTGTTCAAGTTCAACATCCGCACTGTGTTGCGATGAAACAACAATTGCATCAACTCTTACGGGATTTCTATCGTCATCATATTCAACAGTAACCTGAGTTTTGCCGTCAGCACGAAGATAGGGGAGAGTACCGTCTTTTCTTACCTTTGTAAGTTGAACTGCAAGCTTGTTAGCAAGTGAAATCGGCATTGGCATAAGCTCAGGAGTTTCGTCACAAGCAAAACCAAACATCATGCCTTGGTCACCTGCACCGTGAAGGTTATATGCATCATCGTTTCCTTCTTTAATTTCCATTGAGTTGTCAACACCAAGAGCAATATCCTGTGACTGTTTGTCAAGTGCTACAAGTACTGCACATGTGTTACCATCAAAGCCCTTTGAGCTGTCGTCATAACCGATTTCAAGAATAGTATTTCTTACGATTTCAGGAATATTAACCTGAGCCTTTGACGTGATTTCACCCATAACAAGAACTTGTCCGGTTGTTACTGTTGTTTCACAAGCAACGCGTGACATTGGGTCTTGACTAAGCATAGCATCAAGAATAGAGTCAGAAATTTTGTCACAGATTTTATCAGGATGTCCTTCTGTAACAGATTCAGATGTGAATAAAAATTTTGCCATAATTTTTCCTCCAAAAAAGATAAGCACCCATAATAAGGGTGCTTTAAAAACAACCTTATATCTCGGATAATCCGCAGGAATTAGCACCTTGCAATAAGCAGGTTGCCGGGTTTCACAGGGCCAGACCCTCCACCACTCTGCATAAGGAATTTATTTAATTTGCTAAAATAGTATATCAGGACAAATTATTTATGTCAATAGTTGTGAATAAGATTTATTTTACCAAACTATTTAATCTGTCTATTACTACTTTTACGACAGGATAACTCAATACAGAAAGTATAAGCCCTTTTATAGCATTGATTGCTGTAGCACCCCAAACAGCACCCCAGAGTTCTGCAGAATCAAGGGTAACACCAAGAAAATATTTAAAAAAGAGAGGTGCAATAAAATAATTAGCAATAAAACCAAAGACAAGAATTGATATAATTCCGCAAACTGAGCCAATAAGGAGTGTTTTTATTTTAGTATATTTACTGCTGAACTTATTATAGCAGATTACAAAAGGCAGAACATAGGCACAGCCTACAATAAAGTTCATTAGGTTCCCAAAGCCCATTTGTGTTCCGATACCTTTAACAAGGAGTTCAATGAGATTTTTTATAAATTCCACAACAATTGATGCAAAAGGTCCGTACATTATTCCTGCAATAAGTGCGGGAACATCACTGAAATCAAGCTTTAAATGACTAAGTGACGGAATTACGGGAAACTCAAGCAGAAATAGTATAAAGCTGACAGCTGATAGCATAGCAATAATACTAATTTTTGTGATTGATTTGTTTTTAGAATTGTTTGACATATTATCTTCCTTTCACTTTGATTAGTTGTCAAACAGAAATGCCCTGCTAAAAATATAGCAGGGCAAGTGTAACTGATTTTATTACATCTTCTTTCATCCGGACTATACCGTCGGTATGGGAATTACACCCATTCAGCAAATGCTCGTGGACTTTAACCACCGGTGGAGAATTGCACTCCGCCCTGAAGACAACTAATATATCTTATGAATTTATTATAGCATTGTCACTTTTTTTGTCAATAGATTTTTTTAGGCTTAACATTGATATTGCAAAAATCATCAAAATCGGGAACAATGCACCGAAGCCAATTCCTGATTTTAATGCATCACCTTGGTTCACACCTTGTGAAAGTTTAATTGTCATATAACTTATGAACCAAGGTCCGAGTGTGCATCCCGTATCTCCTGAAAGAGCAAGGATACTGTACATTGAACCGCCACCCTTTGGAAACAATCTTGCAGCAAGACTTAAAGTGGCCGGCCACATAACGCTTACGGTTATACCGGTTATTGCACAAAAAAGTAATGATATTAAAGAATTATTGATGAACGATGTACCTAAATAGCACAGTGCACAAAGTCCTGCTGAAAAGCAAAGAGCGATTTTAAGATTTATTTTTTCACCAATAAACCCAAAAATCATTCTACCGGTACCCATAAACACTGCGAACAGACAAGGGCCTAATAAATCACCGGTCATCTTGCTGACTTTTAGTCCTGTTTCTGCAAAATACGAAGACCATTGTGACATCCCAATTTCAGATGCACCTGAACAAATCATTATAACAATGCAAAGCAAAAATTGCCTTGAAAACAAAAGGTTCAGGAAAGGTGTTTTTTCCTCTTTTGTAAGGTTTGGTTGAATAGGTACACCAATAAAGTTTATTGTATTGATAAGTGGAATAAAGGACCAGATTATAGGTGTGATATACCACAAATCTTTTCCAAATAATTTAATCATTATTGTTGTTACTAATACAACAGTAACTTGTCCCCAACAGTAAAATGAGTGTAGCAAACTCATTTCTGCAGTTTTCTTTTCACCGGGGATTGACTCAACAATGGGACTGATAATAACCTCTGTAATCCCACTGCCTATTGCAGAAAGTACAATGGAAATAACAATACCCAAATAGGAATTATTCATAATATTAGGGAGTATGCCAAGGCAAGCAAGCCCTACAAATGCAATTCCTTGCGAAATAACAGAAAGGATTTTATAACCGATAATGTCTGCAAACTTAATAGAAAGTGTATCCACAATGAGTTGTGTTGCAAAGTTTATTGTAATCAATAATGCAAGTTTATCGAGTGAAATATCAAATTTATCACTGAATATGACAAAAAGCAGAGGTGCAATATTGTTAATTATACCTTGAACTATATATCCTGTGTAGCAGGCAATTTTTGTTCCTGTGAATGTTCTTTTTTTCATTATACTCGTGTAATTATAATCTCAACATTACCTGTTACAGTGAAATCACCAAAGTTTGCAGGAATGAAGAGACTATCTCCTTTTTTAATATCAATATTGTCAATTCTTCCACCACCTTCTGTAACTAAAACAGAAACAAAAGATTTCTCATCAGCAGTAGATTTATATATATTGGTAACAGATACTTTTTCCACATTGAACAAATCACACTTTGTAAGTAATTGTGTGCTGTAACCGTTTCCGATAACTAATTCACCTTCAGGACTTGTTGAACGGGTAGGTGGAGCACAGTTTGTAACATCAATTGCTTTTTTAATATGTAATTCTCTTGGTTTCCCGTCAACACCAAGTCTACCGTAATCATAAACACGATATGTAGTATTTGAATTCTGTTGAATTTCAGCAAGTAGAATGCCCTTGCCGATAGCATGGAGAGTCCCTGCTTCAATAAAGAATAAATCACCTTTTTTTACTTTGACTTTATTAACTGTTTCAAGAAATGTGTTATCTTCAATTCTATCTTTAAACTCTTCGCTACTGATTTTTTTGTTAAAACCATAAATCAACTCTGCATTATCATCACAATCAAGAATATACCAACATTCTGTTTTTCCGTATTCATTTTCTACACGCATTGCATAATCATTGTCAGGATGTACCTGAACAGATAAATCATCTTTTGCATCTATAAGTTTAATAAGAATGGGGAAATTCTCGAATTTCTTTCCGTTTTCGCCAAGAAAATCAGGATTTGATTTAACAATTTCTGCTAATGTTTTATCCGCAAAAATACCATTCGAAATTGTGTTTTCACCGTCTTTATGGCAGGAGAGCATCCAACCTTCTGCTAATTTTTCAAGATTTGATGTAAAACCATATTCATCACGAAGTTTTGTACCACCCCAAATATAATCTTTAAAAACAGGATTTAATTTTAAAATTTCCATAATAAAATCTCCTTTAATTTATTCGAGATATTTTAACACAATATGTCTGCATTTTCAATAACACATTGTAAAATCTATTTGTTATGATATAATAAATCCAAAGAGTGAATGGAGATAAATGAATGAAGCAAAATATAATTTTTTATTTTTCGGACCAACAGAGATATGATACAGCAAATTCGGATATAATGCCTAATCTGATGAAACTTGCGGAGGAAGGAACATTTTTTGAGAATTGTTATACTTGCCAACCGGTTTGCGGACCTGCAAGAGCAAGTTTACAAACCGGAGTCTATCCAACTGAATGTGGTTGTCATATTAACGGAATACCCCTTCGTGATGACACAAAATCATTGGCAGATTATTTTAACGAAAACGGTTATGATACTGCATACATCGGTAAATTGCACTTGGCTTCGGGAAAAAATGGCGGACAAAACATTAACTGCGAAAAAACTGCAATTCCGGAAAATCGTCTTTGGGGATATAAGTATTTTCGTGGTGCAGATGTGCTTGAATTCACTTCTCATGGATATGATGGTTATGTTTTTGACGAAAAAGGGAACAAGATAGATTTTAAAGGCTACCGTGCGGATAGAATAAATGATTTTGCAATAGAGTATATTGAGAATCATAATGGTGAAAGGCCATTTTTTATGTTTGTTTCACAGCTTGAGCCTCATCATCAGAATGACCATAAAAGGTTTGAAGGTCCGAAAGAAAAGATTAAAAAATATAAAAAATATCCCATCCCTGAAGATTTAACACACTTAAAAGGTAATTATAAAGAGCAGTATCCCGATTATCTTGCTGCTATTGAATCTCTTGATGATAACCTCGGCAGACTTATAGATGTTTTGAAGAAGAACGGTGTATATGATAATACCACCATAATATATACATCTGACCACGGTTGCCATTTTAAAACAAGAAATATGGAATATAAAAGAAGTACTCACGATTCTTCAATCCATATTCCCCTTGTTATTAAAGGTAATGGGTTTGAAAAAGGAAAAATAGAAAACAAATTAGTAAGTCTTATTGATTTACCACCAACAATTTTGTCATTTGCTGATATTGATGTGCCTGAATATTATCAAGGCACAGCCTTACAAAATAAAGGTGAAAGTGATTGTGCATTTATTCAAATTAGTGAAAGTCAGTGCGGCAGAGCAATCAGAACAAAAGATTATACATATTCAGTTTCGTCACCAAAACCTTTGTCTGCATCTTCAAAAGTTTATTTTGAAGACTATCTTTATGATAATATAAAGGATGAAGCACAAAAGTATAATCTGATTAAAAACAAAGAATATAAAGATGTAAGAAAGAGTTTGAAAACGCTTTTACTTAATCAGGTTAAAAAAATTGAGGGTGAAAGACCGACTATTTTGCCTTGCCTTTATGCAAAACATAAATAATTGCACTTTTTATTGTTAAATTATTCAAAATTGATTTCTTTTTTACATAATATTTGAATAAAATGCATTTTTTAAAATAATCACTTGCAAAATAAAGTTTAATACTATATAATATATCGAAATTTATTTTGGAGGATATTCAATGCTTTATAATAATATGAGTAGAGAAGAACTCGTTTCACTTAAAGGTGAACTTGAAAAGCAATATAAAGATATTAAATCTCTTGGACTTTCACTTGATATGTCACGTGGCAAGCCGGGTGCTGACCAGCTTGATTTATCAGTTGATATGCTTAGTGTTATGGTCGATGCCAAGGAATGCATCGCAGAAAACGGTTTTGATTGTCGTAATTATGGTGTTCTGGACGGAATTCCTGAATGTAAAAAGCTTTTTGCGGATTTGCTTGATGTTGAAACTAAAAATATTATAATTGGTGGCTCATCAAGTCTTAATCTTATGTATGATTATCTTAATCAGTGCATGTACCTTGGTGTTGCTGGATGTGAACCATGGAGCAAACAAGGAAAAGTTAAATTCATTTGTAATGTTCCAGGTTATGACAGACATT
>JAZSBY010000079.1:0-13238 GCA_045602655.1 Candidatus Fimenecus sp.
AAGAAACAGGAGACAAAACGATGTCTGAACAAACAACAACTATAATTACAAAAGTATGGGGTATGTGTAATCCTCTCCGTGATGATGGTGTATCCTACGGTGACTATCTTGAACAGCTTACATATCTTATTTTCTTAAAAATGTCCGACGAGTACTCTAAAAAACCTTATGAAAAAGAAACTGGTATTCCTAAATGTTACACTTGGAGTGATATGAACACTCTTAAGGGGGCAGAACTCGAAGAACAGTATAAAAAGACACTCGAAGAACTTGCAAAGCAAGGCGGAATTCTTGGTAAAATTTTTGCTCAAGCAAACAATAAAATAAGTAATGCTGCTATTCTTTATCGCATTGTGCAAATGATTGATAAAGAAAAATGGGTATCAATGTCTTCTGATGTTAAAGGTGAAATTTACGAAGGATTGCTTCAGAAAAATGCTGAAGACGTAAAAAGTGGTGCAGGACAATACTTCACTCCCCGACCACTTATCAAAACTATGGTTAAATGCCTTCGTCCTGAGCCTATGAAAACAATTGCAGACCCATGCTGTGGTTCTGGTGGATTTTTCCTTGCTGCTCAAGAATATATTACTGACCCTAAAAATTACAACCTTGACCGTGAACAAAAAGAGTTTTTGAAAAACGAAACTTTCTATGGTAACGAGTTGGTTAATAACACTTTCAAAATGGCATTGATGAACTTATATTTACATAACATCGGTGATATTTATGGTAAAATTCCTGTAACTAAAGGTGACTCACTTTTAGCTGACCCCGGTTACAGAGTAGATTATGTTTTAACAAATCCTCCATTCGGTAAAAAGTCATCTATCACAATGACCAATGAAGAAGGTGAAGAGGAAGAAGAGGAACTTGTATATAATCGTCAGGACTTCTGGACAACAAGCTCCAACAAACAGTTGAATTTTATTCAACATATCAACACCATTCTTAAAGCAACTGGTAAAGCTGCTGTCGTTGTACCTGACAATGTTTTGTTTGAGGGTGGTGCAGGAGAAATAATCAGAGAAAAATTACTCCAGACAACTAATTTACATACAGTTTTAAGACTTCCTACAGGAATCTTCTACAAACCCGGAGTCAAAGCAAACGTATTATTCTATGACAAAAAGCCTGCAAGTCCTGAAATGCAAACTAAGGATATTTGGATTTATGATTTCCGTACCAATATTCATTTCACTTTAAAACAGCATCCAATGACTGATGCAGACCTTATTGACTTTATAGAGTGTTACAATCCTGAGAATATTTATGAACGCAAAGAAACTTGGTCTGAAGAAAACCCTGATGGTCGTTGGCGTAAGTTCAGTGTAGAAGATGTGCTTAAACGCGATAAAAAAAGTTTGGATATATTCTGGATAAAAGATAAATCTTTAGCTGATTTGGATAACCTACCAGACCCTGATGTTCTTGCAGATGACATTATTGAAAATCTTCAAAGCGCATTGCAAAGTTTTAATGAATTAAAAGCACAAATTAATAAGTAATTTAAAACCCCCTCCTTTCAGAGCGATATGCATTTCTAATGAAAGGAGGTTTTATTTTAATTAAATGACTTTTCCATAATTTATACAGTCCGTTTTTTTGAACATATGGATGTTGACAACAAATGATAATAGCTATATAATAGAACAAATGTTTGCGTAGATTGGAGAGCATATTATGGAAAAAATCAACACACCTAATGTAACAAAACATCTTGAAGAACTTTCAAGGGCAAAAAATTTTGTTGATGCACATGAAAGAACTTTAAAAGAATATATCGAGGAATATGAAAACATAGAGGAATATGCAGATGATTCAAATGTTGCATTAAGAAAAGCAGTAAGAGACTTACAAAAGAAGATTGATACAGAAAAAACTTTTTATGGAGAGGCTTTATTAAAGTATCACTCACTTAGGGATACACTTCTAACTTTAAATGTATTTCTTTCTAATGAAGAATTTAAAGTTTTCAAATATCGTTGTATTGAAAATATAACTTTTCAGGATATTGCTTCAAAATTGGGTTATTCAGAAAGAAACATTTACAGACTTCATGATTCCGCTTTACAAAAACTAGAACAAGTGAGTTTTTTATTCTAATTTTTAATTTGTCAGTATATTGTCAGTAAAATGTCACAAAGTGCATTAAAGTGGCATATTACCTTCCGTAGATATTCAATAATCTCTTGTGATTTAATATAAACAAGAGATGACCACAAAGTCTAACAAGACCATTCGAGGTTAACATCTCGGGTGGTCTTTTATTTTTGGTCTACTCTAATCTTATTAAAATGAGAGTGAAAAATCACAAAGATATTTTTAGAAAAACCTTATATTTTGGCATCTTCGTGGCCTAACAGTGAGGGCCAAGAAAAAACACTCTCAATTCTTACTAAAAAGGAGATGATAAAAAATGTATAAACAGATTAGAAAGGAGCTGATAAAATCAATACTCTATATCCTATTTCAAATGTAAAGGAGATGGAAACTATGCTAAAAGCAAAATTAACTTTTAAGGAGTGAAACTTATGAATAAAAAAGTTTTAAGCGTGCAGGAGTTATCTGCACAAATGGGTATTAGCTTACCCAAAGCCTACGAATTAGTCAAGCAACCTGGATTCCCAAGGGTGCGCGTAGGCTCTCGTATCCTTATCCCTGTTGAAGAATTCAACAATTGGTTACGAGAACAGACTCAGTGTGGTGATACTTGATGGGAATTAACGATTCTTACACTGTTTATTATGCCAAATGCTGTGGTAATGATAAAAACTGTTACTACAGAAATGCTGGTGAATCAAATTCTGCTGAAGAGTTAAAAAAGTTCTTTAGTTACGACCACACGTTTATACAATTCAAAAACAATTATCGGAAAACAGATAATTTCGTTTGTGCAAACGTTGTAACACTCGATTGTGATAACGACCATTCGGATGATGAGAAAGACTGGATGTACCCTGAAGACATTGAAAGTCTTTTTCCTGATGTATCCTGTCTGGTTTACACAAGCAGAAATCATATGAAGCAAAAAGGTGGCAAATCACCAAGGCCTCGATTCCATGCTGCATTTCCGGTACATACATTTGTAAGTGCTGAAGAATATGTCGAATTCACTAAGAAAGTTCAAAATGCATTTCCGTTTTTTGATAATCAGGCTTTAGATGCTGGACGATTCTTCTATGGTAATCCTGAAACTGAAGTAACTATTCTTGAAGGTACAAAATTATTAACTGATTTCATTGTTGATGAACCGGAAGATGACGACTCTATAGGTGATACGTTTACAGATGATGATTTTGCTAATTTAGGTGAAATCATTCCTGAAGGAAGTCGTAACAGCACTATGTCAAAGTTCGCAGCAAAGGCACTGAAGAGATTCGGTGATACTGAGGAAGCTTATGAATGCTTTATGAGTAAATCGCAACAGTGTGTACCGTTGTTGGATAAAAGTGAACTTAAAACCATATGGAATAGTGCTAAAAGATTCTATAGCAACAAGATAAGTTCTCAACCAGGGTACATTCCACCAGAAGAATACAATAAGCCTTTTGAGGGGATTTGGGACAAACCTATACCACTTGAAAAGCCCTCGCTACCATCATTTCCAGTTGATGCATTACCACCAACTATCAGGGATTATGTTGTTGCAGTATCTGAAAGTACACAAACACCAATTGATATGAGTGCAACTGCAACTTTAGGAATACTTGCTTTATGTTTGCAGAGAAAATTTCGAGTTAGAGGAAAAGCCGACTGGACAGAACCACTCAATTTGTTTACCGTAGTTATTGCTGAGCCTTCCGAAAGAAAAAGTGCTGTCATTAACCTAATGACTAAACCTGTTAATGCTTTTGAAGCTGAATACAACAAACGAAATGCCGCTGCAATAGAAACAAGCAGAATGAATAAACGAATTTTAGAACGTAAACAACGTGCATTGGAAGAAAAGGCAGCAAAAGGAAAAGCAGAAGAAGGAGAAATCGAAAAACTTGCCGAGAAACTTGCTACATATAAAGAAAAATCACCATTACGGTTATATGTTGATGATGTAACGACAGAAAAGCTTACTACTGTATTATCTGAAGCCGGTGGAAAAGCTGCTATCGTTTCTTCAGAAGGTGGAATTTTCGATATGCTTTCAGGTCTTTATTCTAAAACCGTCAATATTGATGTTATGCTCAAAGGCCATTCTGGGGACTGTATTCGGGTTGACCGTGTCGGTAGAACAAGCGAAAGCATTATGAATCCTGCTTTAACAGTGCTTCTTACTGTGCAACCTAATGTGTTATCAGGTCTAATGGAAAATGGAACATTTCGTGGTAGAGGGTTAACTTCACGTTTCTTATTTTCTATGCCTAAAACTACTGTAGGCACAAGAAAATATCGTACCGAGCCAATACCAAAAGAAATTGCACAACAGTATTCATTTCTCATCAACGATTTACTGTTGGAAGAGCAACTTCCTAGTCCTGAAGAAATCACACTATCACCTAAGGCGGATAACTTACTTGAGGCATTTTCAAATGAAGTTGAAAGCAAACTTAACGATGAGTATTTAGAAATCGCTGATTGGGCAGGAAAACTTGTAGGTGCTGTTCTTCGTATTGCCGGTATTTTGTGTCGTGCATCAATTATCCGTGGTAGTGACTTCTTAAGAGATGTTGAACCACTGGTAGTCGATGAACATATAATGCAAAACGCAATTACCATTGGAAGATATTTTACAGAACATTCATTTTCAGCGTTTTCACTTATGGGTGCAGATTTCCTTACAAAGCAAAGCTTATATATATTGAAAACAATAAAGAAAAATGGTGTCACCGAATTTACACGTCGTGATATTATGCGTCAATGCAGAGCCTTTAAGACTACTGATGAAATACAAGTTGTTCTCAATCATCTGTCTGAATATGGGTACATAGCACTTAAAGAAACTATTGATACAAACACAAAAATTAGGTCTTCAAGTTTAGTTTATTTAGTTAACCCATATGTTCACAACGATGTTTTGTAATCATTGTGTCCCTTGTGTCACGCGTCACTAGTAACATAAAAAGATATATTTTCTTTCTTTTTATAATGTTTAAGTATAGAAACTGCGTGACAGAAAGGACACATGTTGACATAGATATTCTATTTACAGGAGGTGAGATTAATGATTACTGGTAATAAAATGCAACGATGGTTGTGTGAAAAGCTTGGTAAAAGAGCCACAATCACAACCATCGATGGCGAACGTTCTGTTCGCTACGACTGTGACAATAAATTTGATATCGAAGTCAGTGGCACACACAAAACTAATCCTAACGCAAAAGTGAACCTTTATTTATGGTACGACGCTCGCATCTGCGTAAAGTATATTTTTAAAGTACCTTATACAAACGTTCGAAAAACAATCAACCAGTTCCAGATGCTTGTAGATGAAATCGTAAGTAAAGGACCAATTGATGAAGCAACACTTTCCACGATGTAAAACCTATTTATTCTCTATGAGGGTGGGGTATAAAAATCTCTACGACTATAGTATCAGGACAACGGCGCAGGGGCTTGTGTAAACTTTCGCATAAGTTTTGCAGGGAATAGGCTCTCACAAGCCCTTGCGTATCAACGGTTTAAAGAAACTTATTAAAACTTTTAATATAACTTTTACCCTAAAAAGTTTTTAGGAAGGAGGAAAAATCAATGAACAAATATATAATGTATTGCTTAATAGCGGGAGAAAAATATGACAAATAATAATATCTTCTGTGTTACAGAAAAAGAAATCGGTGGAACAACATATATAATTGAGTCCGTCGCAAACAATAACACCCAAACAACTGCAGACAGTATTGTGGAACGATTAATTCTGAACAACTTAAAGTTATCAGTTTGTTCACAATAATGTATCAAATACAATAAGATAATTTTCAATAGGTGCGGTAATATGAACTATGCTAAACCACTTGAAGATTGTCGGGAAGGAGGAAATATGAATAGACAATCAAATATAGCACAAGCAAGAAAAATTACTGCACTTTATTGCAGACTCTCTCGTGACGACGAGTTACAGGGAGACAGCAACAGTATCGTCAATCAGAAAGCGATGCTTCAAAAGTATGCCAACGACAACGGCTTTAGAAACACTCAGTTCTTTATTGATGATGGCTTTAGTGGTACAAACTTTAACAGACCTGATTTTCAGAGGATGATTACTGAAGTTGAAAACGGAAATGTGGCCACCATTATTGTTAAGGATATGTCCCGTTTTGGCAGAGACTATCTTAAGGTCGGTTATTACACAGAAGTTGTGTTCCCAGAAGCAGACATTAGGTTTATTGCCATCAATAATGGTGTTGACAGCTACGATAAACAAGAAAGTGACTTTACACCGTTTTTGAATATCATCAATGAATGGTATGCAAAGGATACAAGCAAGAAGATTCGTACCGTATTGCGTAACAAAGGCGAATCTGGTAAACCATTATCAGCAAATCCACCATTTGGATATGTCAAAGACCAGAACGACAATACTAAATGGCTTGTTGACCCTGAAACAGCAAAGGTTGTCCAGGAAATATTTCACCTTTGTATCGCAGGATACGGTCCTTCCCAAATTGCTAATATCCTTGAATCAAAAAAGATACTCAACCCCGGTGCTCGTAAAGATTTACAACGTGGATGCCTTGTTGAAGATGGTAGCGAATACCAATGGCACACTTCTACAGTTTCAAGAATTCTGGCAAAAGAAGAATACATAGGCAAAACTGTGAATTTCAGAACACACAAGAAGAGCTACAAATGCAATAAGAGAATTGAGAATGACCCTTCTGAATGGATGATTTTCGACAACACCCACGAAGCAATTATTGATGAAGAAACCTTTAACAAGGTTCAAAATATTCGTCAAGGGCGCAGAAGAAAAACTGACCTTGGTGAAATGCCTATGCTTTCAGGAATGCTTTACTGTGCCGATTGTGGTACACGATTATCACAAGTTCGTGCCAAGGGTTGGAACCACGACAAAGAGCATTTTATATGTGCAAGATACAGAAAAATCAAGGGTGGTTGCACTTCTCATCAAATCCGTAATGTTGTAGTTGAAGAAATTCTCCTTAATGATATTCGAAGAATAACACAGTT
Organism: Candidatus Fimenecus sp.; assembly: GCA_045602655.1. Lineage (GTDB taxonomy): Bacteria > Bacillota > Clostridia > Oscillospirales > Acutalibacteraceae > Fimenecus. The sequence goes on from JAZSBY010000079.1 coordinate 7,126, forward strand.
TGCAAGAGAAAATGAAGACGCATTTTTAACTCTTGTAAATGATGTGAATCGAAAGGAACTTGAAAGAAGATTTAAGGATTATAGGAAAGAGATTGCTCAAGCAAAACACCGTTACAACAAGCTGGATGCAGTTATTCAAAAGCTTTATGAAGACAACATCGAAGGCAAACTTTCTGATGAACGATTCCAGAAAATGACAGACTCATACGAACAGGAACAAGCACAATTGACCAACAAAATTGAGGAACTGGAAAAGACAATTAGTGTATTACAAGAGAAAGCAATTAACACAGACCACTTCTTAGGACTGGTTCAAAAGTACACTGACATCCAAGAACTCGATGCAGAAATCCTTCGTGAGTTCGTTAACAAGATAATCGTTTACAATGCCGAAAAGGTCAATGGTCACAAGCAACAGAGGGTACAAATTGTATATAATTGCATAGGAACCATCGATTTATTGCAACAAAAAGAAAAAACGGCTTAACCGGAATTACCCGATTAGCCGATTTTTTCAACCTTAATATTTATCCCTAACGCACCCCTTCATCAGAGGGAGGAAAGAAGAAAAATTATTTTATCATTTCAGCGAATTGTTCTTCGTTGATTATTGTTACACCTAAATCGGTTGCTTTCTGGAGTTTTGAGCCTGCTGCCTCACCTGCTAAAACATAGGTTGTTTCCTTTGAAACAGATGAAGATGCTTTTCCGCCGTATGACTCAATAATCTCCTGTGCTTCTTTTCTGCCATAAGTTGACAGTGTACCTGTTAGCACAAAAGTCATACCCTCAAAGCGATTATCCTTAATTTCTCTCCGACTCTCCATATTAAGTCCAAATGATTTTAATTCATCAACCATCTGTCTTGTCTGTGGGAGTGAGAAAAACTCAACAACCGAATCCGCCATTATTTCGCCAAATCCTTCAATTGTAAGGATTTCTTCTTTTGATGCTGAAACTATGTTATTAAGGTTTAAAAACCTATCAGAAAGCAGTTTTGAAGCCTTTTGACCTATATGACGGATACCGAATGCAAAAATGAGCTTTGAAAGGTCATTTTCTTTTGATTTTTCAATAGCCTTTCGCATATTGTCAGCACTTTTTTTACCCATTCCGTCAAGCTCTGTGATTTTGTCATAATCAATACGATAGATGTCTGCGATTTTGCCTATTAAACCTTTATTCAAAAGAGTTTCAAGGACTGCATCTCCAAGTCCCTCAATATCCATTGCATCGCGTGAACAGAAATGAATAAGAACTCGCAAAAGTTGTGCAGGACAATCGGGATTATCACAACGAATTGCTGATTCGCCCTCCTCACGATGGACAGGAGAATTACAGGACGGACAGAATTTTGGCATTTCATAGGCACAAGTGTTTTCCTGGTGCTTCACAACTGAAAGCACTTCCGGAATAATGTCACCTGCTTTACGGATTATTACCGTATCCCCTATTCTGATACCTTTATCGTTGATAGAGTCCTGATTGTGAAGTGTTGCACGGCTGACAGTTGAACCTGCAACCAATACAGGCTCAAAAACAGCAGTTGGTGTTAATACACCTGTGCGACCAACATTGATTTCAATGTCAATTAGTTTGGTTTCTTTCTCCTCCGGTGGATATTTATATGCCAACGCCCATTTTGGGAATTTCGCAGTACTGCCAATGGCTTCACGCATTGAAAAATCATCAGTTTTAATTACAGCACCATCAATATCAAATGGTAAAGTATAACGAATGTCACCAATTCTTTCAATTTCTTTTAAAGTGTCGTCTATATTATTGAATTTATTGAAAAATGGTATTGTTTTAAACCCTAACTCTTTTAAAAATTCAAGTGACTGATAATGTCCTGTAATTTCTGCACCATCAACTTGTTGGATATTAAAAACATAAATATCAAGTTTTCTTTCTGCAGCAATTTTAGGATTTTTTTGTCTAATACTACCTGCTGCAGCATTTCTTGGGTTTTTAAATGGCTTTTCACCATTCAATTCCTGTTTTTCGACAATCTTTAAAAAGACCTCACGCGGCATATAGACTTCACCACGGACTTCAATAAACGGAATATCCTTTTTAAGCCTTAAAGGAATTGATTTAACTGTTCGAAGATTTGCAGTTATGTCCTCACCCTGCACACCGTCACCACGGGTTGAGCCCCGGGTAAACACACCATTTGTATATTCAAGAGAAACAGAAAGTCCGTCAATTTTAGGTTCAACAACATATTCAGCATCAGAAAAAACATCCCGAACTCTTTTATCAAAATCACGGACTTCATCGTGAGAAAAAGCATCCTGCAAACTTTCCATTTTAACTGTATGGACAACAGTTTCAAACAATCCATCTGCTTGACCACCTACTCTGTGAGTTGGGGAATCTGCAGTTAAAAGTTCCGGATATTCCTTTTCAATTGAGTCAAGTTCACGCATAAGCATATCGTACTCATAATCCTCAATATCATTTTCGTTTTCAACATAATAACGGTAAATATGATGATTAAGCTCTTTGCGTAACTGCTCGGCTCTTAATTTTTTCTGTTCAAAATTGCTCATTTGTTTCACCTTAAAATCTAAATAAAACTTATCTTTCAGGACATAATATATTTCGGTGATTAGATGAAAGACCTAGAAAAATATATTATCTTGTTTATTATTGGTGGCGTTGGCTACGGTGTAATTGAAGTATTATTCCGTGGCTATACTCATTGGTCCATGATATTGACAGGTGGAGCAGCCTTTGTATCTTTGTATCTTATTAACAGCACACTAACCGGAACATCAATTTTTATTAAAGCATTTTTAGGTATGATTGTAATAACTGCTTTAGAATTTACCGTAGGCATTATTGTTAACAAAATTTTTTCCCTTCAAGTATGGGATTATACAAATATGCCGGGAAATATTATGGGACAAATTTCACTTCAATTTTCCGCTTGTTGGTATGGATTGTCTTTAGTTTCATTTATTATTTTCGACAACATTCACATTATTGCTGGTTTACGGAAATCCTAAAAATCTTAACACCATGAGGTGCTACTGTTGTGCTGATTCTATCAGTAATAATTTCTTCTGTTTTATACCAAAGTTCTTCACAAGTGTAACTCTCTGCATTTGGTAATGACACTGAAACAACATTGTGAACATCCGCAATATCACAGGTCATTAGTGTATTTGAAGCTGTTTTATTAAAGAAGCAAACCGCAACTTCATTATTTTCAAGTGGTTTAACAAGAATATCTTTCAAACCTGATTTAATTCTCTTACACTGAATGCCAAGTTTATCCTGATTAACCTTAATAACATCCTCGTTTGTTAAAATCTGTAACACCTTATTATCTTTGTCAACAGAACCATCTTCTTTAATAAATGTTCTAATATCATTACCTAAAATAAGTGGTGCTGCCATCATTGACCACAATGTAAAATGAGATTTGTTTTCTTCGTAAGTGAGGTTCCCATTACCTACTTCAAGCATATCCGGGTCATTGAAAGCACCGGGGCCAGCGTACTTATCGAGCTTTACATTAAACTCATAAATGCCCATAACAGATGCCCAGTTTGGTCGAATATCACCGGTAGTTCTCCAGATATTACCTGCTTTTCCGCCCCATTTCCAAGGTCTGTTCTGACCCCATTCGCAAATTGAGTAGAGTATCTTCTTTTCCTCACAATTGTTTTCTTCGGCATACTTCTTTGTTGCTTTTGCAAGTTCTTTACCCATATTTTCATACTGCATAGCAGCACTATCCATTGGAGAAGCAACAGGGTTAGTAATTGAAATGCTGTTTACACCTGCGTTGAGATTGATTTTAATCTGTCGTCTGCCTTCACGGGAAAATGCCTTTTGTTCAGCAATAAGGAAATCATATTTATCTGTTCCGTTTACTGTAACAACACAAAACTGACCTTTGCAGGTATTTTTTCGCATAATGAGAGTAAAAATATATTCACCATCTTCAGGAACATTGATATTATTAAATTCAATTGTTCCCAAGCCACTACAAAGGCCTTTTACATAACTCTGACCATTTTCTTCATTAACAACCTTTGCATCACCCTTAAGTGTTGCATCCTTTGCCTTGAAAACAAGTTCATTTTCAATTGAGTTACCAATAATTGAAATACTGTCAATATAAGGTGCATCTGTTGGAATACGAACATGGTGGCAATAATCATACTTAAAATATTCAATGCCCCATTCTGCAAAAGTTTCAGCATCTATCTGCTCATTATAAAGAGATGCAGGTAAATCCTCGCAAGTAAGTGTTCCATTGGAAGAATAAATACCAACCTTAAGACCTAATTCATTGATTTGTTCAACAAGCCACTTGATACCATGCGGAAATGTTGAAAAATCACCTTGCATTTTACCATTTTCATCACGCATTGATGACTGCCAACAATCGTCGAGATTAACATAAATATAACCTGCATCTGCAAGGCCTGTGTCTTTAACTGCTTTTGCAATATCCAATATAACATTTTCATTTATATTGTGACGGAATGTATTCCAGCTTGACCATCCCATTGGCGGAGTAAGAGCAACTCCATTATTATACATTTCATCCTTAGTGTAATGAATCTGTGTTTTTGCAAGAAGCTTTTTAATTTCACATTTTGGGCAAATATCTTTATTTTTTAAATACAAGACACCACCGCCAACTGCGGCAGTAAGTCCGGATAAAACTGCTAAACCTTTTTTCATAATTATACCTCATAAAAACAAAACAGGTCAGACGGTGTTTCGCATCATCTGACCTGATTATTTACGGCCTTAATGCCGATTTAATTATTCTTCTACAGGAGCCTCAACGACTTCTTCAGCAACTGTCTCTTCAACTGAAACTTCCTCAACAGGAGTTTCTTCAGCAGGAGTTTCTTCAGCAGGAACTTCTTCAACAGGAGCTTCAAGAAGAGCCTTGATTGAAAGGCTGACTCTCTTCTTATCAAAGTCGATTTCCATAATCTTTGCCTTAACAACATCGCCTACTTTAAGTACTTCAGCAGGTGTGCCGATATGCTTATGAGCAATCTGTGAAATATGAATAAGACCATCTACACCAGGGATAATCTGTGCGAATGCACCAAATGATGTAAGGCTAACAACCTTTGCGTCAACTTCACTGTCAACAGGATAATCACGCTTGAGGATTTCCCACGGATTATCTTCAACCTTCTTGTAACCAAGAGAAATTTTATTGTTTTCTCTGTCAAGTTCTTTAACATAAACTTCAACAGTATCGCCAACTTTAACGATTTCTGATGGGTGCTTAATTCTCTGCCATGAAAGCTCAGAGATATGTACCATGCCATCAACACCACCAAGGTCAACGAACGCACCATAGTTTGTAAGACTTCTTACTGTACCTGTGTAAACTGCACCCTCTGTAACATTTGCCCAGAATGCATCTTCAACCTCTCTCTTCTTAGCAGCAGCAACTTCACGAATTGAACCTACTACCTTTCTTCTCATCTTATTAACTTCAATGATTTTGTACTCAACAGTTGTCTTAATAAGGTCTTCAAGAGAATCGTTCTTTCTCATTTTTGCAAGGGATGCAGGAACGAAAACCTTAATAGCACCACTCTGAACAAATACACCTTTGTTGTCGCCAACAATACCGGTAACTACACCAGTATGAATTGTATCATCAGCTTCAATGTTTTCCCAGATTGCACCACGGTCATAAAGACGTTTTGAAAGCTTGATTGTGCCTTCAACATCGTTTGTCTTCATAATGCGAAGTTTGATTTCATCGCCAACTTTAAGCTCTGCTTTTGGGTCAGCTGATGGGTCATCGCTATATTCATCAAAAGACACATAGCCTGTATGCTTTCTGCCTGCAATTTCAACCTGAATTTCGGTTGCTGTGAATCCTACAACTGTTCCGACAACATTCTGGTCAGAACTCATATTGCTCAATGATTCCTCAAGCATCTGCACAAAGCCTGTCTCCTCCATAATATTTGTGTTTGCGTTTTCAATTTTCTCGGACATAGTTTTTAGTACCTCCTTAATTATACTGTCGGGAGTTGATGCACCCGCAGTAACGCCTATTGATTGAACATCACCGAAAGCTATGTCCAAAAGCTCGTCAGCCGTTTCAATCA
>JAZSBY010000080.1:0-13439 GCA_045602655.1 Candidatus Fimenecus sp.
AAAAGGCACATTCACAAGCATTTTTGACAAGAGAAACAACCGTGAAGTCCTTAAAGCAGGTCAGCGTGGTAATGTGATTACTGCTTATGAGGACTACCCAAGGGAATATGATAACTGGGAAATGAGCAGTTATTATACTGAAAAGCATTGGGAAGTAGATGATGTTGAGAATGTTGAATTTCTTAACGAAGGTGAACGAGCAGGACTTAAAATCACAAAGAAATTTAAGAACAGCACAATCGTTCAGAGCATTTATCTCTACAACAATATTGATAAGATTGATTTTGAAAACTATATTGATTGGAAAGAGTCACACTTAATTCTCAAAACTGCATTCCCTGTGGATGTGAATACAAACAAGGCAACTTATGATATTCAGTTTGGTTCAGTTGAAAGACCAACTCATAAAAATACAAGCTGGGATGCTGCTCGTTTTGAGGTTTGTGCTCATAAATACTGTGACTTGTCAGAATATGGCTATGGTGTAAGCCTTATGAATGACTGTAAATACGGTCACGCAATTCACGATGGTGTAATGAGCCTTACTCTCCTTAAATGTGGCACATTCCCTGACCCTGATGCAGATAAATGCGAACATAGATTTACATACTCATTGTTCCCACACGCAGGGGATTACAGGGAAGCAGGTACAATAAAGAAGGCTTATGACCTTAATATTCCGATGATTTGCAAGAAAGTAGGGGAAAACAAGGGTAATCTTGCAAACGAGTATTCATTCTTTACAGTTGACTGCGACAATGTAATATTTGAAACTGCAAAGAAAGCAGAAACAGAAGAAACAATTATTCTTCGTGGTTGTGAATATTACAACAAGCGTACAAAAGCAAACATAACATTCGGTTTTGATGTTCAGAGGGCATTCCTTTGCGATATGCTTGAAAACAATACTGAGGAATTGAATGTTGTTGATAACAAGGTAACTGTTGATTTCAGACCATTTGAAATCAATACAATAAAAGTTATAAAATAAATATAAAAAGGGGATTGAAAAAATGAAAAAGATTTTATCAGTATGCTTAACGTTAATTATGATGTTGTCCGTGTTTGTAATGCCCACATCGGCAGCAGTAATTGAAAATTTTTACTTCAATGTGGTTGTTGATGATGTAAGTTATCTGCTGTATGATGATATGGCTCTTGCTACGGGTTTTGATTTTGACGAAGACGACACATCACCAAAGCCCGGTATAGTTATTCCTGAAACAATTACCCACGAAGGAAAGAATTTTACCGTTATGGGTATCTTGGATATGGCATTTAGTGATAGTGACTACACAGCAGTAACACTTCCGTCAACAATCACATATATGGGAAGTAACGCATTTGCATTCAGCCCATACCTTGAAAATGTAGTTATTCCTGCTGACTGTAATTTTGAATACTTTGGCGAGGATGTTTTCATAGGAACACCATTTGAAGAAAAACTATATTCAAAGGATGAAGTGATTCTTGGTAAAAATGTTCTTTTCTCATATATCGGCAACGCAGATGAATATGTGGTTCCTGAAAATGTTGAGATTATTGTATCAAAATGCTTCTTTATGTCAGGCTTAAAGAACATTGTGTTTAATGAAAAGGTTACTGAAATTCCTTATCTTGCTTTTGCATCCTGTCGCAATTTAACAGAGGTTAATATTCCTGATAATATTGAAATAATTGGCGGCGGTGCTTTTAAGGATTGTACAAATCTTCAAAAGGTTACACTTGGTGAAAATGTTCAGAGCCTTGGTGTGGACTGCTTTGCAAACACAAAAATCAAATCAATTCACTTGGGTGCAGAAGTTTACCAAATTGCGGGTGCTTTCAAGGATTGTAAGACACTTGAGAGTATCACGGTTGACCCGACAAATACCATACTTCATACAGACGGAAAAGCAGTTTATTTCAAGACAACCTTTTTGCTTGACGGCGAAGAAAAAGATGGCTTGATTCTCGAATATTATCTTCCGTCAAAGGCACAGGGTAAGGTTACTCTTAACTCAGATGTCGGTGCAATCGGTGATTATGCTTTCTATGGCTGTAAAGGACTTGAAGAAGTAGTTGCAAAAGACCTTGAATATGTGGGTTCACAGGCTTTTTGTAACAGTAGCATTAAGAAATTCTCTGCAAAGGGCGAATACTGGGTTTGGGATGCTGCATTCCGTAACTGCAAAAATCTTGAAGAAATCAATCTGGAAAATACAGAGTATATCGATATAGGTGCATTTGAAAACTGCACTTCACTCAAAAATGTTACATTATCTGAAAATATCGGCACTATAGGAGAACTTGCATTTTCAAACACAGGACTTGAGGAAGTTGTAATTTACGGTGATGATTGTTTTGTTGAAGAATCAGCATTCAAGGGATGTGAAAACCTTAAAACAGTAAGACTTGAAGAAGGTGTTGCAGGTGTGGGAATGAATGCATTCCTCGGTTGTCCGGAACTTGAAACAATCTATATTTCAAAGACTGTCGAATTTTTTGATGACAATGCCTTTGATGGCTGTGAAAATGTGACATTCCAAGTTATAAAGGGTACAGAAGGTCACGATTTTATTGATGATTTGGGATATGATTATGAGATAGTTGGTCGCTTGTCCTTGTTCGAAAGAATTGCAGACTTCTTTGAAAACCTTATAAGTTTGCTATTTGGTTGGATACTTTGATATTAAAGCAATAATCAATGCCTTGGTGGTGTGAAACCATCAAGGCATTTTTTTCATATCTCTTTTATCTCAATTCCTTTATAATAATGCTTGAGTATTTCCTCGAAGCTGAAGCCCTGACTTGCCAGATGGTTTGCTCCGTATTGACTCATTCCCACACCGTGACCATAACCTTTAACGGAAAAAATAAAATTATTGTCCTTATATTCAACAGCAAAGGTACTGCTTTTCAGTTGAAAAACAGTGCGAATATCCGTGCCTTTAAATTCTTTATCACCAATTTTGATTGTTTTAACCATTCCGGTATCGGTGTTCTTAATTTCTTTAAGCCACTTTTCCGCTTTCTCCTCAAGCTTTGTACCTTGGGCTTTCATTTTGTCCTCAAAATCCTTAACACTTACGGTAACGGTGGAAATATGTGCAGGGGATAGGGTGTCGCCGACACTTGGTACAGACTGCAGATAGGGATAATCACCACCCCATACATCACTTGCGTTTTCTGTTCTTCCGTTACTCATTGAGTGAAAAACAGAGTTTATGTATTCGTTATCGTATTGTAAGGTCAGATTTATTACATCATCAATACATTTTGTTATTTTAGCAACATAAATATCGTAGTTTTCGCCCCATTTTTCCTTTTGTTGCTGTGTTGTTAAAAAGCCCTGATGCTGTTCACTGCTGTCAGTTATATCTGCATTTTGTAAAGCGTCGGTTTTATGCTGTTTGGTATATAAAAGTAATGTGTGGGAGGCGATAATCTGTGCCTTGATTGCCTCCTCGTGGTATGTGGGATTTACTTCAGCTGCCACAACGCCTAAAAGATAGTCGTTCAGACTCATTTCAGTAATATTTTTACTGCTTGCCGACATAACCTTAACAACGGACACTTCAATATTTTCAACAACTTCTGTTATTTCATCCTCATCCGCCACCATATCAGAAAAAACATTGTTTGTTTTTTCTAATGAACAAAGAGGGCAAAGTATCATAGCAAGTAACAGAAAAAAACAAATTACAGTATAACTTTTCAGCATTTTATCGCTCCCTTATTGTTGACTTTAAACATTGTTTGTATTAAAATATATGATGTATAATTATCTATATTGGAAAACTATCGTAAAATTTGTGTAAGGAGGTAATAGTTTTGTCAGATTATATTTCAAATATCTCCAACGAGGCTCTTTCAACATTATGCGAAGAGCTGTCAAAAAATACCCATATCAATCCTGAATATTATCAAAGATTTGATGTTAAAAGAGGACTTCGTAATGCAGATGCAACAGGTGTGCTTGCAGGTCTTACCCGTGTATGCTCAGTTGAGGGTTATTATATTGATGACGGTGAAAAAGTACCAAAACAAGGTCGTCTTGTTTACCGTGGAATCAATATGACGGATATTGTTGAAAACTGCGAAAAAGAAAATCGTTTCGGCTATGAGGAGGTTGTGTGGCTTCTTCTTTTCGGCTCACTTCCCACAAGGGAACAGCTGGAGTGGTTCCGTGATTTGTTGGCAGAATGTCGCGAGCTTCCCGACGATTTCATAGAAGATATGATTATGAAAGCACCATCTCCCAATGTTATGAATAAATGTGCAAGAAGTGTTCTGGCACTTTATTCTTATGACCCTAATCCGGATGATATTTCACCTGAAAATGTGTTAAGACAGTCAATTCAGATTATTGCACAGTTACCAACAATTATGACTGCAGCATACCAGGTTAAGCGTCGTGCTTATGATAAAAAGAGTATGTTCTTCCATCAGAACAAAAAGGAGTTGGGAACAGCGGAAAATATCCTGCGTTCAATCCGTCCCGACAAATCCTTTACTGATGAAGAGGCAAAAATGCTTGACATCTGTATGATTATTCACGCAGAACACGGTGGTGGTAATAACTCCACATTCACAACCCGTTGTATTTCATCAAGCGGTACGGATACGTATTCCGCAATCGCTGCAGGTATCGGGTCACTTAAAGGTCCTCGTCACGGTGGTGCAAATATTAAAGTTCATAAAATGGTTGAGGATATTAAGGAGAATATTTCGGATATTACTGATGAAGGCCAGGTTGCAGATTATCTTACAAAGATTATGCACAAACAAGCAGGTGACGGGTCAGGACTTATCTACGGTATGGGTCACGCCGTATACACTCTTTCAGACCCTCGTGCAGTTATACTTCGTCGATATGCAGAAAGCTTTTCTAAAAAGGTTGGCTGTGAGGATGACTTTAAGCTTTTAAATCTTATTGAAACACTTACTCCCGAGCTTTTTGCAAAATACAGAGGGGATAAAAAGAAAATATGTGCTAATGTGGACCTCTATTCAGGACTTGTTTATGATATGTTGGGAATTCCGCAGGATTTGTTCACACCGTTGTTTGTGGCTGCTCGCAGTGCAGGTTGGGCTGCACACAGAATTGAAGAAATAGCAACAGGCGGAAGAATTGTCCGTCCTGCATATAAAAATGTTACAATTCCACGGGCTTATGTGCCGATTTCTGAAAGAATTATCCGTACAGAGGCAGTGCAGAAAGAATATATTCCTATTGAGGAAAGGTAATTGTTACTATGAAGTTAAGAGGTAAATTTCAAAAGGTTAACCCTATAATTCCACTTTATGTGTTAGTGGGACTTTTAGTATTCGCTATTCCGTTGCGAACATATCAGCTTCTTTTTATTACAGAAGGTGATACAGGATTTTATAAAACTACAAACTGGACGGTCTATTTGGTATATTTCTTATCAATACTTGCCTTTGCAGTTTCTTATGTTATGGTAAATCTTGCAAAAAGTGTTCCGTCTTCAAAAAATCCTCCAACAAGAAAAAATAAGTTTTTGGCAGTTACAGCCTTGCTTTTTGGTTTGGGAATTGTTGCCGATGTTATTTCAACTCTCGCAAAAATATTTATCCGTGGAGATGTAACCTCACTTACAACGCAGGAAAACATTGTTCCAATGCTGATTGAGGCGGTTTTTGGTCTGCTTTCCGCTATATATATTGTGATTTTCGGCATTTCATTCTTTGATGGCAAAACAACATATTCACAGTATAAGTTTTTAGCATTGTCCCCACTTGTATGGTCGGTGGGCAGAGTAATTATAAGATTTTTGACAAAAATATCTTATGTAAATATTGCAGACCTCCTGTTTGAGCTTTTAGCAATTTCGTTTATGATGATTTTCTTCTTGGCTTTAGCAAGAATTTCATCAGGACTGGCAAATGAAACATCAATGCGTAGCCTTTTTGCATCAGGATATGTAAGCGTGTTCTTCTGCTTGCTGGCAAATGTTCCGAGATTTGTCGTGACAATTACAGGCAACGGAAATCTTTTACCAAATGAATATCCTCTTGCACTTTGTGATTTATTTTTCCCATTTTTTGCAGTAGCATATATTGTTAATGCAATGGTTTATGCAAAGGAAAATGACCATAAAGAACTGGCAGAGGAAAAAAAGGAATAAAATAAATGGCAGTTTTCTTTAGTAATGTTTATACGGCTTTTACTCAGGTTGTAATCCTTTTTCTTGTGGCGGCAGTGGGATTTATCTGTCATAAAACAGGAATTTACACTGAAAAAGCATCTCGTTTAACAACAAATTTACTTTTTTATATTGTAGCCCCTGCTATTATTATTCGCTCATTCTATGGAATGGATTATAGCAGAGATTCTATAAAAGCCTTGTTAATGGCACTTGTGGGCGGAATATTATTCCATGTTATCGGAATTATCTTTTCGTCCGTGCTTTTCAATAAAGGCGAAAAAGATACAGCAAGTATTTTCAAATATGCTTGTTGTTACGGTAATGTAGGATATATGGCATTACCCTTGGCTCAGGCAATTTTAGGGGATGAAGGTGTTTTTTACTGTTCAGTTATCCTTGTGCCGTTCAATATTCTTTCCTTTACTCACGGTGTTGGAGTGATGCAGAAAAAGGAAGAAAAAAGTAAAATCAGCCTTAAAAAGCTTATTGCAAACCCCGGTGTAATCGGTGTTGCAATCGGTTTACCGATTTTCCTTTTGCAAATTGAATTGCCACAGATAATCTATTCGCCTGTTTCCTATATTGCAGACCTTAATACACCACTTGCAATGGTTATGTTTGGTACTTACCTTGCATCTGCAGACTGGAAAACCTTGTTTTCTGACAAGAGGATTTTCGGCTCGGCACTTGTAAAACTTATCCTTGTGCCACTCATTACTATTGGTTGTTTAAAATTGTTTGGTTACAGTGGTACTCTTATTGCCGCTTGTGCATTGAGTGCATCTGCACCAACAGCAAGTAACACAGTAATGTTTGCGGCAAAATATGACCGTGACACAGCAGTAGCCTCAAAGGTAACAGCATTTGTAAGTGTTTTATCAATCCTTACAATGCCGATTATGATTGCTATTGCACAAATGTTAGGATAGTGATTTTATGAAATTGATAGTTGCAATTATTAACAATGACGATGCAAATGCAGTTATGTCAGGACTTACAAAGGCAGGATATACAGCCACAAGGCTTAATACATCCGGCGGATTTCTCCGTTCAGGAAATATTACACTTTTAGTGGGTGTTGAAGCAAAAAAGGTTGACGATGTTGTTAATATAATCGGTGAACACAGTAGTCAGCGAAAGAAAATCACACCTGTTAATACTACATATATCGGGGAGAGTATGCTTACATCAATGCCCATTGAGGTAACAGTAGGCGGAGCAACAATTTTTGTTATTGATGTGGAGCAGTTTTATAAAATATGACAAAGGATATTCAGGAAAAACTTGATAAGCTCTATGGTGAAGTAAGTGCATCGGTGGAGCAGGGTGTTTTTCCCCACGGTGTTCTGGTTGAGTGCCAGAATGAAAGTGAGGGTGAACTTTTTGCACGATTTATTGCAAATTGTCTTGTTTGCCGTGGTCAGGGTAAGCCTTGCGGAGTCTGTGCCGATTGCGTAAAAGCACAGGGTAAGGGTCATCCCGATATTTTAGAAACAGATGGCAAAAAAGGAAAGAGTAATACCTTTTCCGTGGATGCTGTCCGTGAAATTCGCGACAATGCCTTCGTTGTGCCTAATGAAAGTGATAAGAAAATATATATTCTCAAAAATGGTCAGAATATGAATGAACAGGCACAAAATGCCATTCTTAAAATATTGGAAGAGCCACCAACCTATGTGTTTTTTGTAATTGTCACAACATCAAAAAGCACAATGCTTGAAACAGTTTTATCCCGAGTGCAGGTTTTTTCCCTTTTAAGTGAGGAAGAAAAAATCACAGACAAGGAATTGTCCATAGTGAAGAATATGGTGTCAGCCGTAATGAATATAAATGAGATTGATTTGATGGAGCAAACTGCTGTTTTACAGAAGAATAATCAACTTGCAAAAACTATTCTCGAATTGCTTACTGAAGTTTTCAGAGATGCTCTTGTTATAAAAAGCGGATTTGTAAGAGATTTCCGTTTTAAAGAGGAAACTGAAAAATTAAGTAACAGCCTTACATCAAAGGCTTTGATGCAGTTGATATCGGTCTGTGACGAGCTAATTAAATCAATTGACAGAAATTGCAATAATAATTTGCTGCTTGTTCGTATATGCTACGAATTCAAAAGAGCATTAGGACGATGAAATAACCCTTAGTACAGGAGAAAAATATATGATAGAAACAGTTGGAATAAGATTTAAAGAAGCAGGAAAAATCTACGATTTTGATGCTGATGGTAAAAAATTCAATAAAGGTGATTATGCCATTGTTGAAACTGTTCGCGGTATGGAATGTGGTGTGGTTGCAAAGCCTAATCACGGCACAAATGAAGATGATATCAATAAACCATTGAAAAAAGTAATCCGTGTGGCAACTCAAGAGGATATTAAAACCTTATCTGAAAATAAGGAAAAGGAAAAAGAGGCATTTAAAATCTGTGAAGGTAAAATTGAGGCACATGGACTCGAAATGAGCCTTGTTGATGTTGAATATACCTTTGACCGTAGCAAACTTCTTTTCTACTTTACAGCCGATGGTCGCGTGGATTTCCGTGAATTGGTTAAGGATTTGGCATCAGCATTCAGAACAAGAATTGAACTTCGTCAGATTGGTGTCCGTGACGAATCTCGTATGGTTGGTGGGTTTGGTATATGTGGCAGACCATTCTGTTGTAATACATTCTTAAACGATTTCCAGCCTGTTTCAATTAAAATGGCAAAGGAACAGGGACTTTCACTTAATCCTACAAAAATCAGCGGTACTTGTGGCAGACTTATGTGCTGTCTTAAATACGAGCAGGACACTTATGAGCATCTTTTAAGAGTAACTCCAAAGGTTGGTGCTATTGTTGATACACCTGACGGAAAGGGTAAAGTAATTGAAAATAACCTTATTACAGGAATGTTAAAGGTTACTCTTGACCGTCGTCCCGATGCTGCACCTGTCATTTTTCACCGTCATTCAGTAAAGCTTCTGAAAGACGCTTATATAAGAGTTGAAAAAGAAGAATTAGAAGCTTTAAAGGGAATAGAATAAATTAGTACTTGATTTTTCATTTTATTATGCTAAAATGATAATATACTAAAAAAGGGAGGGTACATAACATGGCATACAAAATTACTGAAGACTGCATTTCATGTGGTGCTTGTGCAGCAGATTGCCCGGTTGAGGCTATTTCTGAAGGCGACGGCATCTATGTAATCGACGCTGACACTTGCATCGATTGTGGTGCTTGTGCTGATAGCTGCCCTGTTTCAGCACCTCAGGCTGAATAATTAAAGTAAAAAGTTAAAAAGAAAATCGCCAAGGATTTTTCCTTGGCGATTTTTTTGCATAAAAATTCTTTGTAAGTGACGATATTTATATCGTTACTTTTACATGTTTCTCAAGCAAAAGAAAACTCAAATAAAAACTTAAATATAATAAATAGCGGATATACCATACAAAAAATAACTGCCAACCAGCATATAACGGATAGTATTGTCAACAATATGTCAATTACCCTTGAGGCTTTTGGATGTTTTTTTCTTAAAAACCTCATAAATAAGAAAAAAGGAAAAGCGATAACTGACGAAATAAAAGCAAAAAATATATAAGCACCAAAATGTTCAAGAAAGGCTGAAAGTGTAATTTCGTTAGTTCGTAAACATCTTAAAAATGCAAGTGCTGAAAGGAGAAGAAATAGGGAAAGGATAACACCGATTGTACCAAATTTTTCCTTAATTCTTTTAAGATTGATAAAATAAAACATTTCTATAATATTGGTATAGTGGTCCATTTCGTTTTTGATAAAATCTTTCATTATTTCATTAAAACTTTCGCCTCTGCTTTCTCTGGTACTGATAATATGCCAAAAATAATCTTGGGGAAACTCTTTTTCATTTGAATTAGCTTCTTTAATTATTTCACATACCTCGATTGCACCATTTAATTCGTCGATTTCTTCATAAAGACGATTAAGGTTATTTTCAATCGCAGTTTGTAAAGGTAATGAGCCATTGAAGATATTTCGTATATCAGCAATAGAAAGTCCCAACTTTCGAAAAATAATAACCTTTTTAAGTTGCACAACATCTTCATTACTGTATTCCCGATATCCATTTTCTTTTCTTGCGGGAGAGATTAACCCCTCATGCTCATAAAAACGAATATTTGCACGGGAAACTTTTAATTCCTTTTCAATTTCCTGAATTTTCATTCTCTACCTCCTCCTTTTTAAAGATTATAAGGTATAAACCAACTTTACAGTCAAGTAGTATTTTTATTTTTTAAATATTTTTTCATTTATCAAGCACAGAAAAAACAATTTTTTATTTTAGTATTCTGAATATAATATCCTATTAAAATAGTAAAGGGACGACATAGAAATCGTCCCGGTATAATTAAATACTATTATCTGAATATGCTCAAATCAAAGTTGTTTGCCACAACCTGACCACCCTTGAAATTAGGATGGAGTTTGTCCTTACCTAAAAGTTCAATTCGTGAGCAATTTGGTTTGTCCTTATCAATACAATAACTTGCTTGGTCATACACCATATCAAAGCAATCTTTGTTTTCCATAAGCAACCTGTTATATTCCAATACCATTTCTTCCTTTTCAGGTCGTGAATCAACACAATGACCAAAATGGAGAACATTCATAATAATAAACTTTTTGCCTGACTCGTGTGCCTTTTCCGATAATTCTTTTACAGCATTAAACACTTTTTCAGGTGTGGGCTTTTCGCTTTTTGGCGCGGCAATTGTACCATATTGAAGAAAGTCATTTGTGCCAAGTACAAAAACCACATATTCAGCATCCGGAAACCTCAAAACATCATCATTGTAACGGTTGATTCCGCTTATGCCAAAAAGACCGGGGCAGGGGAATCGTTTGTGAAAATCCTTCAATATTCTGTTGCCCATAATCGAACGATTGATTACAGCATATTGTCCCTTGTATTCTTCACGGATTCTTTTTTCAAAAGCGTTTGTCCAGAATCCCTGCTGACTTATTGAGTCACCAAAAACGATAATTGAAGTCGCATTACTACTGTTTAAAAGTTCAACAGTGTTAACAAGAGGAATAGGCTTATGGAAACACATACGAAGAAGGCTTGAGGCAACCTTTCGTACACTATCCCTTATTCTTGGTTGATTTTCTGCATGAGGAATTTTTGTGTAATCACCCTTGACTGTAATAAGATTTACATTGTCAATGAGGTTTCCGCTACAAAGGTCACCTTTCACAACATAAATGCTTATGCAGAAATATTCGTCAACACCTATATCAAAATCCACAGGGTCACTTATAACCATCTCATTCTTATTGAGTACAAATGACTCTTTTGAATTAACTGTAACGGTTTTGAATATGCTGTTTATAAATGTTCCGTTTTTATCACATTTCGCAACAGTTATACCACCGATTTCAACAGGGGTTTTACCCGGTTTATTACAGAGTTCAAGTCGCAATTTACTACCGCTTATGGCAGAGCAAACAACCGTTCGGTATGTTTTTTTGCAGGACGGATAATAAAAGTGTGAAAGTGCTGCATGGGATTGGCCCCAGACCTGTACCCATTTTTCAGACATAATAAACTCCCCTTATCCTAAATTGTGTTGGTTAGTAATTGTGATTTCAGGTTTTTTCATACCCATTGTTTCAAGAACAATGATTTCATTTTCTTCCTTGAGAAGGCAACCGGGGAGATAGAGTGTTTTCTGTGGTCCGACTTTCCAGTATCGGCCAAGGTTAAAGCCGTTAATCCATACATAACCCTTGTCGAAGTTATCAAGACGAACAAAGCAGTCAGCCCGTGAGTCTGCCTTGAATGTACCCTTGTAGAACATAGCACCCTTGTCTTTGTTAAAGCTTTCAGCGGGTTTGTATATAAGTTTTTCAAGGTTGTCAAGGGGTAAAGTCCATACATCATAACCCATCTGTCGTTGATTTGCGATGTAGATGTCGGAGAAGCCCTTGCGGTCAATCATATTTTCACCGTAGTTAACTCGTCCCATTGTGTCAACAAGAAGGCCGATTTTCTTTTCACCATCAACAGCACCCACCATAACAACCTCTGTATCCTGAGCACTCTTTGTGAACTTTTTAAAGATTGAACCGATTGAGAATTTGCCGGGTTTTGTGTAAACTGTTCGGTCAATGAACTTTTTGTATTTGTCATCAACATAAACAAAACCAAAATCGTGCACATTTCTAATCATTAACGGAATCGGGTCGTAGTGTCCGCGGATAACTGTTTCGTAGTAAATCATACCGAAATTCTGCCCGAAAAATTCCATACTTTCAGGAACGGGAACACGATGCTTTTCACCGATTACATCGAGATTTTCAAAAAGACTTGCTGATTCTGTGAGTTTAACTGTACCGATTGACTGAAGCTGTGGTGAAGGTGGCAATTCCTTCATTTCAAGGCCCTGATGCTTGTGTAACAACTCACGGATTGCGTGGTAAGCAGGGGTATAGTCGCCGTATTCATTAAGCAAAGCACAGTAGTCATAACTTGTGATTGTCGGCTCATAAGCACTACCGGGATTATGATTAGCACCTGCGTTAAAGCCAAAGTTTGTACCACCGTGGAACATATAGAAATTGAAACTTGCACCACAGTCTAAAAATTCCTGAACTTCTTTTACAACGGATTCAGGCTTTCTTGTATGGTGACTGTCCCTCCAATGGTCAAACCAACCACACCAGAATTCGCCACACATATTTGGTCCGTCATTCTCAAAATCCTTTAAGCAATTAAATGCTGTTTTAGCACGAGAACCAAAGTTGAGAACCTTGTAAATATGAGGTAATGAGCCACCTGAAAGCATATTTTTCCAGTTTCCGTCAGATGTGAAAAGGGGAACATCAACACCGCAGTCTTTTGTTAGTTTTTCAACAAAACGAAGATAGTCCTTATCGTTACCGTAAGAACCGTATTCGTTTTCAACCTGCATCATAATAATGTTTCCGCCATTTGTTTCCAAAAGTGGACGGAGTCTGCCTAAAAGTTCTTTGTAATATCGCTCAATGCAAGTAAGAAAATCAGGATACATGCAACGGATTTGCATATTCTTGTCTTTTAAAAGCCAAGCAGGAAGTCCACCGAAGTCCCATTCAGCACAGATGTATGGTCCTGGTCTTACAATACAGTAAAGACCAACCTTTTGAGCAGTTTTAACGAATCTTTCAATGTCAAGAATACCGTCAAAATGGAATTCGCCTGGTGTTGGCTCGTGGAGATTCCAACAAGTGTATGTTTCAACTGTATTGAAACCTGCAAGCTTTAATTTTGTGAGTCTGTCTTCCCA
>JAZSBY010000081.1:0-17328 GCA_045602655.1 Candidatus Fimenecus sp.
TATACGTTTCAAGTGAGGCACTTCCGTTTAAAGCAAGTGGTGGTCTCGGTGACGTTGCAGGTAGCCTTCCCCAGGCACTTCGTAAGCGACTCATCGGTGCACGAGTTGTAATGCCTCTTTATGACACAATTAGTCAGGAACTTAAAGATACAATGAAATTTGTAACAAGCATTTCAGTTCCTGTTGCTTGGAGAAGACAGTACTGCGGTGTTTTTGAAGCAAAAGCAGGTGGCGTAATCTACTATCTTCTCGATAATCAGTATTATTTCAAGCGTGACGGTCTTTATGGCTATTATGATGATGCAGAGAGATTTGCGTTCTTTGCTCGTGCAGTTCTCGAAATCATCCCACATATCGGCTTTAAGCCTGACATTATCCATTGTAACGACTGGCAGTCAGCATTGACTCCTGTTTATTACAATACACTTTATGCTACAAGACCGGGCTTTGAAAATATCAAGACAGTTTTCACAATTCATAACATTCAGTATCAGGGTACTTATGGAATGGACCTTCTTGGTGATGTTGTCGGACTTCCTGAAAGTGAGGCGGCACTTCTTGAATATGACGGTGACTGTAACTTTATGAAGGGTGCTATTGAATGTGCTGACAGAGTTACAACAGTCAGTCCGTCCTATGCTAACGAAATACTTGACCCTTGGTATTCTCACGGTCTTGACCCGATTCTCAATCAGCGTTCTTGGAAACTCTCCGGTATCCTTAATGGTATTGACACAATTCTCTATAACCCTGAAACAGACAAGGATATTGAGGTTAATTACACTTCTGAAGATTTCCAGGAAAAGAAAAAAGTCAACAAGGCAAAATTACAGGAATATTTCAGCCTTCCTGTAAGAGAAGATGTGCCGATGATTGGTATGGTTACTCGTCTTGTTGGTCATAAAGGTCTTGACCTTGTTAAGGCAGTCCTTGACGAATTGCTTGCAACAACTGATGTTCAGTTTGTAGTGCTTGGTTCCGGTGAGTGGCAGTATGAGAGTTTCTTTAAAGAGATGGCAGATAAGTATCCTGACAAAATGGGACTTAAACTGGGCTTTATTCCATCACTTTCAAAGAAAATCTATGCAGGCTGTGACTTGTTCTTAATGCCTTCAAAGAGTGAGCCTTGCGGACTTTCACAGATGATTTCACTTCGCTATGGTACAATTCCCATTGTTCGTGAAACAGGTGGTCTTCGTGACAGTATCAAGGACAGTGGCGACAATGAGGGTAACGGATTTACATTCTCAACATACAATGCACACGATATGCTTTATACTATCAGACGAGCAATCGAGGGCTATTCCAATAAAGAGGGTTGGAACATTCTCGTTAAGCGTGCTATGGAATGTGACAACAGTTGGGGCAAATCTGCTAACGAATATATCCGACTTTATAAGTCAATTCTTAAAGGCTAAACAAAAAATAAAGGCTACCAATCGGTAGCCTTATTTTTATATTTAGTTAGCCTTAATTTTAATAATCTTGTTATACCCCATTCCGCGGATTGTTACGGGGATACCAACATTTTTAAGATACGCACCTGATTTTTCATAATTTTTATCGTTGAACTTAAAGGTGTAAATCTTGTTGTCGTCAAGTCCTTCAAACAAAAGCGGAATTTCCTTTTTCATAAAACTTGTTGTGAGAGATGCAATAAAGGCAACGGCTTCCGTTTTGTCCTCACTTACATAAAGGTTGAAAAGAATTTCATCCTTCTGTGGGTCAAGAATTCTGTAAAGGTCACCGAATTGCACAAGGTGACGGATTTCCTTGTAAAGCTCAATATTCTTTTTGCCGATTGCAAGGTCTTCACGGCTGTATTTTGTAAGGTTACCGCCAATGCCTAATGAACCCTGCATAGCAATATTGAAACGAAAATCAAGACTCATAGGGGAATTGTACCAATTAACATCCGTAACCCAGGCACGCATAACCTTTGTGGGACGAAGATATGTAAACCATTTCTGCATTGTCATTCTGTCAACGGAGTCCGTGTTATCGCTTGTCCATACCTGGTCAAAGTGAAGTAATGCACCATAGTCACTTCTGCCACCACCCGATGAACAGCTTTCAATGGCAACATCGGGGTGTTTTTCTTTAAGACGGTCAACAATATCATAAACTGCCTGTGTGTGACGAAGCCACAATTCCTGCGGACATTCAAGATTTTCGCCACCTGTTTCAGAGAATGGTCTGTTCATATCCCATTTGATGTATTTGATATTGTGCTTTGTCAGCATTTCGTCCATACAGTTGAAAATATATTCCTGAACCTCGGGTCGAGTCATATTAAGGACTAACTGATGACGGAGAGTGTGTGCGTCCCTTGTGACATAGTTATATGCCCAGTCGGGGTGCTTGCGGTATAAATCGGAGTCGGGATTAACCATTTCAGGCTCAAACCAAAGACCGAAATCCATTCCTAAATTGTTTACATTTTTAATAAGCTCGTCAATGCCACGGGGGAATTTGCGTTTGTTGACATACCAGTCACCAAGACCTGCTCTGTCGTTATTTCTCGCACCAAACCATCCGTCGTCCATAACAAAAAGCTCAACACCCATTTTGGCAGCAAGCTTTGCAAGTGCTGTCTGGTGTAAGGAACTTACATCAAATTCCGTTGCTTCCCAAGAGTTGTAAAGCACAGGAAGAATTTTATCGTTAAACTGCTTTGGCAAAACGTGGTTGATTGCAAATCTGTTCATCTGTCGGCTCATTTCACCAAAACCTGCTTGTGAATATCCGCAGAAAACCTTGGGTGTAGTGAGTGTTTCGTGAGCCTTTAAGATGTATTTGAAATCGTGGTCGTTAAGACCAAGGCTTATTCTTGTTGTGTAGAAAAGGTCACGAGTGCAAAGAACCTTGAAATTACCACTGTATGCAAGTGTGCCGAAATAAACATCCCCTTGATTTTCGTCAGCATTCTGATACGCAATAAAGTATGGGGATTGATTGTGCCCCGTTGTGCCTCGCTTGCTGTCGAAAACGAGAGCACCGCCCTCTAAAACTGACTCGGTTTCAACATATTCGCCACCCCAACTGCCGTTTGTATTTTTTATGGTGTAGGGCTTAACACTCGGGAGAGTCAATTCAGCAGAAAAAACACGGTCAATGATTATATCCTTACGGCTTGTGTTTCTGATTTCTGCCCAACGGGTGATAATATCGTCATTGTCCTGAATTTGGTATTTCAATGCAATTTCGAGGAAATAAAAACTGTCCTTTAAAGTTACTGTAAGTGTGTTTTCCTCTGCCTTTGCATCAACAAATTCAAGGTCAATTTCACGGCATTTGTCAGCAAATTGCACTTTCAGGTCGCTTTCACGATACATTGTGCCACCAAAAACGGTGAATTCCTGTTTTGCCATATCAAGACGGGTGTGGTTTGAGTTTTCGTCCCAGATGTCCTTTGCTTCGTAGTCGTTGAGATTACATTTCCTGCCCCAGTGAATGTGTCGGTTGTAGCCGTATTTGTCGATTCCCAACACATAATGGGTGTTTTTTGTTTCAAGAACAAAAATGTTGTTTTCGAGAATATGTATTGCCATAATTTTCCCTCATTTTTTATATTTTCCTATGAGATAAGTATAGCAATAAAGGGCAAGAAATGCAATATAACAGAAATAAAAAGTGTTCGACAAAAATGAATTTGTCGGGATGATTTGATTTACCCCCCTCAGTCTTGCCTACGGCAATCCAGCTCCCCCTCAAGGGTGGAGCCTATTATAGCCTTCCCCCTACGAGGGGAAGGTGGCACGAGTATAGCGAGTGACGGAAGGGGGGAACACCCCGATAAACTCCCAATTTACAAAATTATACACAAGAGTCCGTTACAGCCTTCGTTTATGACTCTTTCCAAGGTTTCCTGAAATTTCATTCTTGCGTCCGTTGGCATGTGGTAAAGTTTGTTGCGAAGACCCTCGTTGACAAGTTCATTTAATGATTTGCCGAAAATGTTTGAATCCCAGATTTTTTTAGGGTCATCCTGAAAACCTTCAAGAAGATATTTGACAAGGTCCTCCGACTGACTTTCGCTACCAACAATAGGTGCTACCTCTGTTTTGATGTCAGCCCTCATCATGTGGATTGACGGTGCTGACGCACAGAGACGAACACCGTATTTTCCGCCTTGTTTTACGATTTCAGGCTCTTCAAGAGTTAATTCGTCAATAGTGGGCATAACAATTCCGTACCCCGTTGTCTGCACTTCCTCAAGAGCAGATTTTATTCGCTGGTACTCCTTCTTGATTTCAGCAAATTCCTTGATACAAGCGAGTAATCCCTGCTCGTTTTCGACGGCAACACCCGTTGATTCGTGGAGGATTTTATAGAAAAGCCCATTGTTCATTCCTACTGTAATCCAAGCACTGCCAACGCTCAAGTCCATATTGGTGATTCTTGCGTCAGTAATATGTTCACAGCTTAACAGAGTGTCCGTCATCTGGCTTATATCACGGACAAAATGCACATCTTCAATGGATTTTAAAACATATTTGTAGGTTTCGGTTTTAAGCGGATGATTTTCAGGCAGAGTAACAAGCCATAAAGGTAAATCAACACCGATTTCTTTAACGGGGAATTCAAATAAAATCTGTGTGATAATCTCCTTGATTTCCTGCTCGTTCAGTTCAAGGCAGTTGACTGCCATAACGGGTACACAGTATTTTCCTGACAATTCATCTGCGAGTTTTTGAGCAGAGTCACTTCGTGGTGACATACAGTTTAAAAGCACCACAAAGGGTTTGCCCAATTCCTTTAATTCATTCACAACTCTTTCTTCGGCTTCTTCATATTCATCCCTCGGAATGTCGCTGATACTACCGTCAGTTGTGATTACAAGACCGATTGTTGAGTGTTCCGTAATAACCTTTTTTGTGCCGATTTCTGCTGCCATATTAAAAGGAATTTCGTTTTCGTACCAAGGTGTTCGAACCATTCGTGGCTGGTCACCCTCAATATATCCTAAAGAAGACGGCACAATATAGCCTACACAGTCAATCATTCTCACATTGAAGCTTGCGTTGTCGGGCAGAGTGATTTTAACTGCATTTTCGGGAATGAATTTTGGCTCGGTTGTCATAATTGTCCTGCCTGCCGAGGATTGCGGCAACTCGTCGGTGGCACGGTCCTTCATACTGCCATCCTCCATATTGGGAAGCACAACAGAGTCCATAAACCTCTTGATGAATGTTGATTTTCCCGTTCTTACAGGTCCTACTACACCTATGTAAATGTCGCCACCGGTACGAGTGGCAATATCGCTGTAAATACTTGAATTATTCATTTTTATCCCTCACTTTATATTTTTGGAATAAGCAATTTGCATTTCTCTTTGACGGTGGATTCGGTCAGTTTGTTTTCTCGCATAATTGCGTCAACGGTTGTGTTATACCTCTCGGCAATATTCCAGAGCTGTTCACCTTTCTCGCAGAAATAAATGGTGAGTGATGCAGTTTTTATGGTTTTTGGCTTATCTTTTTTGATGCTCAAATCCGTAATAATCAGCTTTTCGTTTTCGCTGAAGATAAAACCGTTTACATTGATTTCAATACGCACATCAAGGGTGTTACCGTCTGCAATAATAAAACTGTGGGCGGAAATTGTACAATTGGGCTTGCAGGTGAGAATCGCACCGTCATTGTCAACAGATTTTTTGTATTCATAAGGCACCATTCGTTGTGCAAAGCAGATTTCACCTTTTGAATCCTCATAAATAATTTCAACAGTAACTTCACCGTTGATACAGGCGGAAGCCTCTGTAAGAGTGAATGTTGACGAGATTTCAGGGCAGGTCAGACTGAATACCTTTGAGACCCCTGTGTTGCTTAAATCTGAAACACCACGACAAAGGAATGTGTCCTCAATTTTATCCTTAAGACTTGCAAGATAAATAACACTCTTTTTACAGTCTGTTTCGTATTTTACCGAATAGGCATCTCTGACGGCAGTAATGCCCTTGTTTTCGTAGCAATATGCAGAAAGGTTAAGAGTTGCTGAAATATCAAGAAGATTTTTATTCCCTGCTGAGTCAAAACGAGGTTTGATTTCAAGTCCTGTAAGGGTAAGGTGTGAATCAATCTCACAGTTTTCGTTAATGTCAGGTGCCTCAACAATCTGGTTTATGTTGACAATGTTCTCGAGAGTTTGCACACTACAAGTTTCAGCACCCGTAAATGCAGTATGTAAAATTAGTTGAGCCTTTAAAAATAACTTATCGTTAACGGTTTTAATCTCTTCAATTATTCCGTATCCGCAAGAGGAAATTATCGTGCCGATAGGCTCGTCAAGCACTCCTGCATCGCAGGTTTCATTCACATTAAAGGCTTTTTCCACAAGGCAGACGAGATTACAAAGGGATATATTTTCGCTTTTGCAGGTTATTCCGTCGCCACTTGCTCCCGTAACCATTTCGCATTTCTTTTTCTGTCTGCCTTTTGCAAAAATTGTAACTGCACCGTGAATTTCAAAGCGTCTTTGCCCCGACACACGGTAGTTGACATAATCCGTCCTTGCTCCTACAAGAAAATCTGTTGGGTTTTCGCCTGAATTTAATTCAATCTGCTTGGAAAAATGAATATTCTGCTCGTGACAGCGAATTTTGTTTTCCTCACAAATGTAAAGTGTTCTGACTTTACAATCGCACTCAACAGTGAGCCTGTCGCCGTTTACACGGTGGGACTGTATGTTAGGGATACAGGTACACCTTAAAATTCTTACCATATCGGGAAGATATTCGGGTAAGGTAATATCACAGTCAACAGCACATTCTCCACTGCCTCCGAAAACCGTTTCACAAAGGCTAACACTGTCCTTTAAAAGATTAAATTCCATTATTCTCGCTCCTTTTCAGCCTGACTATTCAATTAAGTTTATGCGGTGAGTTAACATAAAATTCGTAATGCGTAATGCGTAATTCGTAATTATTGAAAAACCACCTTTTAAAATAGTTAAAAAACTGTAATAACTGTTGAAAAATATGGCGTTGTGTGGTAGAATAATACGAATATAATTAGAATGCGAGAGGTATGATTTTATGTCAGGACATTCAAAATGGAGTACAATCAAAAGAAAGAAAGAAAAAACAGATAACGCCAGAGCAAAAGTGTTCACAAAAATTGGTCGTGAAATCGCTGTTGCAGTTAAATCAGGTGGAGCAGACCCAGCAGGTAACTCAAAGCTCAAGGATGTAATCGCAAAGGCAAAAGCTGCAAATATGCCAAACGATAACATTGAAAGAGTTATCAAAAAGGCAGCAGGTGAAGGCAGTGGCGAGAATTACGATGAAATCGTGTATGAGGGCTATGGTCCGTCAGGTATTGCAATCATCGTTGAAACACTTACAGACAACAGAAACAGAACTGCAGCAGATGTTCGTCACTACTTCGATAAATTCGGTGGCAATATGGGTCAGAGCGGTTGCGTTTCATTTATGTTTAACCGTCAGGGTGTAATTCTCTTTGAAAAAGAGGGCATTGACGAAGACCAACTTATGGAAGACGCACTTGAAGCAGGTGCTGTTGACTTTATTGCAGAAGACGAAATCTATGATGTTCGTACAGAAGCAAACGATATGGGTGCAGTCCGTGACGACCTTGAAGCAAAGGGCTACAAATTCGTTTCAGCAGAAGTTGAATATGTTCCAAGCACATACACAACACTCACAAACCCGGACGACATTAAAAACATGGGCAGAATGCTTGAAATGTTTGTCGAGAACGACGATGTACAAAATGTATATCATAACTGGGAAAACGAGGACGACTACGAAGGATAATTGTGTTATTTTTGCGAAATTCCGTCCTTTCGCCCTCGACTTACATTCGTAAGCCTTAGGTCTCAAAAGCAGAATTTCATCAAAAATAACTACAATTATCAAGAGCAAAACCACATCTGTTTTTAATTATTCCGAATTACGCATTACGAATTGATTTTTGCACTCAATAAGGAAGTGATAGTATGAAAATATTACTTGTATCACAACATTTTTATCCGGACAATTTTCGTGTGAACGACATAGCAAAAGAGTTAGTTGCAAAGGGTCACCAGGTAACAGTTCTCACATCCTTACCTGACTATGCTACGGGAACAGTTCCTGCTGACTGCAAGGGACTTAAAAACCGAAAGGTAGAATGGAATGGTGTAAAGGTTGTCCGTTCATTTTCTGTTTCCAGAAGAAGCGGACTTGTTTTCAGAATGCTCAATTATGTTTCATTTTTCCTTTCATCAACATTAAAGGCATTGAGTTTCAAAGAAAAATTTGATGTTGTAATGTGCTATCAGACTTCCCCCGTCCTTATGGCAAACGGTGCAAAGGCTTATGCTAAAAAGCACAAGGTTCCTTTCTTTGTTTACTGCCTTGATTTGTGGCCGGAGTCGCTAAAAGCGTGGCATGTGGGTGAGGGAAATCCTTTGTTCAAGCTTATGAACAAATACTCAATGAGCATTTACAACAGTGCGGATTTGGTTGGCGTTACCTCAAAACCATTTATGGAATATCTTAACTCTGTTAATAAAGTTCCAACGGATAAAATGGTTTATCTTCCGCAACACGCCGAGAGTCTTGACCTTAAAGAAAAGACAAAGGGTGACAACACAGTTTTTGCATTTGGCGGAAACATCGGTGCCGTGCAGAATATTGAGTGCATCATCCGTGCAGTTGCAGAAATCCGTGAATTAGACGGCTATTCTGTTGAGATTTATGGTGACGGTAGTGAACTTCCCAATTGCAAAAAACTTTCAACCAAACTCGGTACAGACGAAAAAATCACTTTCTTCGGCAGAGTTTCCTGGGACGAGCTTAAAGAGAGATACAACAATGCAGATGCATTTTTGTTGACCCTTAAACCTGAGGGCATTATCGGACAGACTGTTCCTGCAAAGCTTCAGGAATATATGTCAGGTGGCCGTACTGTTATCGCATCCATTGACGGTGCTGCAAAGGAGATTATTGAGGAGTCAAGATGCGGAATCTGTGTTCCTGCCGACGACCATAAGGCTCTGGCAGATGCTATGAAATATTTTGTGGAAAACCGTGAGAAATTCGGTTCCTGCGAGCAGAACGGAAAAAAATATTTCAACGAGAATTTTACCCGTGAAAAATTCATTACAGACCTTGAAAATCATTTTCAGAGTATTATGAAATAATTGGAGAAAATTATGAAGGTTTTTCAGATAAATTCCACCTGTGGCTTCGGCAGTACAGGACGAATTGCAGTTGATATTTTAAGAGAACTCGAGAAAAACGGTGACGAGGGCATTATTGCCTATGGCAGAAACTCTGCACCCGAAAATGTGAATTCATACAGAATCGGCTCTGATTTGGATGTCAAAATTCACGGTGTACTTTCCCGAATTACTGACCGTCAGGGATTTTACGGGACATCTGCAACAAAAAAGCTTATTCAGAAAATCAAGGAATATAATCCCGATATAATCCACCTTCATAATATTCACGGATACTACCTTAATGTTGCAGTTTTATTAAACTTTTTAAAGGAATATAACAAGCCCATAGTCTGGACACTCCACGACTGTTGGGCATTTACGGGACATTGTGCACATTTCAGTTATGAAAAATGCGATAAATGGAGAACAGAATGTTACGCATGTCCCTTGAAAAAAGAATATCCCACAAGTCTTGTGATGGACAACTCCAGAAAAAACTTTGTGGATAAGAAAAAATATATAACGGCACTTAAGGACCTTAATATTGTTACTCCGTCAAATTGGTTGGCGGGAGTGACCAGGGAGTCCTTTATGGGCAAATATCCCGTAACCGTTATTTACAACGGTGTGGATTTGAATGAATTTAAACCAATTGAAAGTGATTTCCGTAAAAAGAATCATCTTGAAGATAAACAGATAATTTTAGGTGTTGCAAATGTCTGGACAGAAAAAAAGGGTTTAACAGATTTTTACAGACTTAATGAAAGGCTTAAGGAAAATCAGGTTATTGTTCTTGTGGGACTCAGTGATAATCAGATTGCAACCCTGCCCAAGGGCATAATTGGAATAAAACGCACGGACAGTATAAAGGAATTGGCAGAGATTTATTCAACTGCAGATGTTTTTGTGAATCCTAGTAAGGAAGAAACAATGGGTCTTACAACTGCTGAAGCCTTGGCTTGCGGCACTCACGCTGTGGTTTATGACGAAACAGCCGTTCCCGAGGTTGTTGACAGCCAATGTGGAATTGTTGTAAAAACAGGGGATGTTGACGCCTTGTACAATGCAATCAATAATGTGGATTTCCCAAAAGAAGCCTGCATTGAAAGAGCAAAGGACTTTGAAAGAAATAAGCAGTACGGCAAGTACTATGAACTTTATAAGAACATTTTAAATGGCTGATTTTCAGAGGAGGATAATATGGAAAATTTTGATTATTTACCCAAACTGCATAAATGCCAGCTTATAATTGCCGGAGAGATTAAAAGAATTTGTGATGAAAATAATATTAAGTATTTCATTATCGCAGGCACATTGTTAGGGGCAGTTCGCCACGGTGGTTTTATTCCGTGGGATGATGATATGGATATCGGAATGCTTCGAGAAGATTACGAAAAATTCCTTAAAATTGCAGCAAAGGACTTGGGTGAAGATTTTTATCTTCAAACACCTGAAACAGATAGAAACTATGCTCCTCCTTTTGCTAAAATTCTTCTTAACGGTACGCGTTTAGTAGAGGCTAATGCAGAAGAAAGTCGTGCAAGAAAAGGGATTTACATAGATGTTTTTCCTTTTGATAATGTGCCTGAAAGTGATAGTGAAAAAGGAAATCACAACAAGAGGACATATTTTTACAAAAGACTTTTACTTGCGAAGCTTAACTACAAGGTTTATAAGAAAAATGAGTATGTAAAGCGTATTGTTTATTTCATTCTCAAAATTATTTCTATGTTTTTCTCCCGTGAAAAAATTGTGAAAATTCTTGAAAAAGAGTTCACCAGATATAACAATACACCAAGTGAGTATATAGTAAATATCGGTGGTGCTTATGGTTACACAAAGGAAACAATCAAGGCAGAATGGGTGCGGGAAACTGTTGAAATACCCTTTGAAGATATGATGATAGCGGCTCCTGTTGATTATATAAAGTATCTTGAAACATTTTATGGTGACTATATGACACCTCCACCGGAGGACAAGCGATATAATCGTCACAGTCTCAGTGAACTTGATTTCGGCAAATTTGCTGATTAAGATAAATCCTACATAAGGAGTTTTATTATGAAAAAAGTAATTACCTACGGTACATTCGACCTTCTTCATTACGGACACATTCAGTTGCTTCGTCGTGCAAAGGAAAGAGGGGACTATTTGATTGTTGCCCTTTCAACGGACGAATTTAACTGGAATTCAAAGCAGAAAAAGTGCTATTTCAGTTATGAACAGAGAAAACTGTTACTTGAATCAATCCGTTATGTTGATTTGGTTATTCCCGAAGAAAATTGGGAACAGAAGATAAGCGATGTAAAAGAGTTTAAAATTGATACATTTGTTATGGGAAATGACTGGGAAGGTAAATTTGACTTTCTTAAGGACTATTGTGAGGTAGTTTATCTCCCAAGAACACCTGAAATTTCCACAACACAAATCAAAAAGGATTTGGGCAAATAAAATGAAAAAAGTTTTGATTTTTGCTCCTACTGCCCCCACAAGCGGTATTACCCAGTATATTCTCAATATGCTGAGTGTTATGGATAAAAAAAATGTCCGTTTTGACATTCTTTCATTCAAAAATTATCGTCTTAAAGCCTGGGCAGAGGCAAATGGTACTGAATATTTTGAATTTGATATTTCACCATACAAAGACCCAAAAGGATATAAGGCATTTTTAAAAAATGTTTTCGCAAAGGGTTATGATGTGGTGCATTTCCACCTTTCTTCAATTTCAGATTTGAGAATTTTCAAACTTGCCAAGAAAAGCGGGGCAAACAGAATTATTGTTCATTCACATAACAGTTTTACTGATGTACCATCAAAGCTTCGCAGAATTGTTTTTGGAAATCTTCATAAATTCCTGCGTGTTTTTGCCAATAAATACAGCGATTATAAATGTGCTTGCTCACCCGTTGCAGCAGAGTGGATGTTTGGCAAGTCAAAGGGCAAAAATGCAATTATTATGAACAATGCCGTTGATATAAGCAAATTCGCATATAGCGAAAAGCATAGGGCAGACCTTCGTGAAAGCCTTAATATAACAACAAAATATGTTGTTGGTCATATAGGCAGATTTTCGGTGCAGAAAAATCAGAAATTTCTTGTAGATGCCTTTAAGGTGCTCTGTGAAAAGCGTGACGATTGTACATTACTTTTAATAGGTAACGGTGAACTTACAAACAGCGTCAAGCAACAGGTAAAGGATTTGCAGCTGGAAGAAAAAGTCCGATTTGTAGATTTTCAAGAAGATATTTACAGATATTATTCTGCTATGGATTTATTTGTAATGCCTTCGCTTTTTGAGGGCTTACCAATAACACTTGTTGAGTCACAGGCAAATTCACTTAAATCTCTTGTAAGTGATGCTGTTACAAAAAACAGTGATTTAACAGGTCTTGTAGAGTTTATGTCACTTAACGACGGACCTGAAAAGTGGGCAGAAAAAATAGATAATAAACTTGAAAATTGTGAAAGAGTTGACCGTACAGAAAAAATTGAGGAAAACGGTTTTTCGTTACAGAGTCAGGCAAAGACAATTTCAAACCTTTATTTTAATTGATTGAGGTGCAAAAGGATATGGTAAAAAAAATTGGGGACACAATATTTAATGTTTTTTATTACAAAGTGGCATTGATGTTTTTTCTAATCCCGACACTTTTGGTATATTGCGTATCAATTAGCTATAAGCCAATGTTTTTTATGCTTGGCTGGGGAGCGGTAATTTGTGTATATGATTTGTTTGTAAGACGCAATTTTGTAAAAGCACGAGGAATGCTTTGGCTCATCGGATTTTTGGCTGTATTTGCTCTTGCGGTAGTTCTGAATTTCAGAATAGATTTTTCACTTAATTTTTCAAGTTGGGCATACACCTTGCTTGCTTTGTACTTGCTATATCCTGATTGTGCTATTAAGGATAAGGAAACAGCAATTAAAGAAATAAGTGTAATCAACAATGTTTTTATTGGAATGACAACCATTTTTTCCACTGTATCTTTGGGAATGTTTGTGTGTCTTTATGGGGAAAGAATTGAGTTTGGTGACCAGACTTATTCAATCGGATGGGACTTGAACAGACTTTTTGGTGTTTATTCCAATACGGGATATATGATTACTGCCATCGGACTTGCAGTAATTGTTATTCAGGCTTTTATTATCAAAGCAAAAAACGGTAAGATTTCAAACCCATATAAGGTATTCTTCATTTATACTGCAATAGTTAATTTCTTCTCAATGTGTATGGAAAACGCAAAGGGTGCATTTATCTCTCTTGCAGGATTTGTAGCGGCATTTGCTTTCTTTGTTGCCTTCCGAAAAATGGTGAAAAAAGAAAAGAAAGTAATTGTGACTTATGCTGTTTCAGCCTTAAGTGCGGTGCTTTCGGTAGCAGTTTTATTCGGTGCAATTTACGGAATGCGACCTGTACTGGCTTATGTGCCGGTTGTGTACCACGAATTAGGCGGTACATATTATGGCGAAGACAAAACACAGACTGACCAAAAAGATGAAGAAAAAGAAGACGAAGAACTCAGCGGTGTTAATATTGACCGTGATATTCCTGAAAGCTATGGTTTCCTTACGGGAAGAACAATTATCTGGAAATTTGGTGTGCAGGAATTCTTGAAAAAACCGATTTTTGGCCACGGTCCTCAATCACACAGAGCATATTACATAGTTGATAACTATTTAAGACATTTCCATAACCTTATAGTACAAACCTTTGTCAGCGTAGGTACAGTGGGTTCAGTCTTTATTTTCGGTTTCTTTATTACAATTTTCATCTTCCTTATATCAAGACTTTTGAAAAAGAGTAAAGAGGGTGGAGAGGGTTATTATATCGCCATAGCAATATTCTCCTTATTAGTGATGTTAGGTATCAATAGTATGGCAGAAGTAACCATACTGTTTATTGCAAAATTTGCGATGTTCCTGTTCTGGATGTATCTTGGATATATTCAGGTTTTTGTGGGAAGCGACAAAAAGGGAAAAGGTACATTGTTCCTTGAAAGTATAAATGATAAAATAAACACAGTATTCAAGAAAAAGTAGATTTTATGAGAAGTAAAAAGGTTTTAATCAATTCCATATTCGGTATGGCAGGTTATGCGATTCTTATGCTCAGCAATTTCATAACCCGTTCCGTATTCGTTGACCAGTTAGGACTTAGTATGGCCGGTGTTGACACAACTTTCAAGAATTTCTTGCAGGTTTTGTCCCTTGCCGAATTAGGTCTTAGTACGGGTTTGCTCTATAAGCTTTATAAACCTATTGAAGACAAGGATAACAAAGAAATCAAGAAGGTTCTTAATTTTTACAAGCAGGCGTATAAGGTAATTGCATCCATATTTATGGGTGGTGCAGTTGTCCTCTCCTTTGTTGTGAATTTCTTTGTTGAGGATACGGATAAATCACCGTTGTATATTTCCTTCCTTTTCATTCTTTATGCAGGGGACACGGTTGCGTCCTACCTTTTTGCTAATCGTAAAGCACTTATAGTTGCAGACCAGAACAACTATATTGTCAACAGAAATGATGCTTTTATATCTCTCATTACCCTTGTCAGCCAGGTTACACTTCTTTATCTTACAAGGAGTTTTATCGTTTATGCCACTGTAAAAATCGTGTGTCGTTTAATCGGTGCATCCTTTATCGGCAATAAATTCAGAAAAATGTATCCTGAAATTGCAAAGGATAAATCAAAAGAAACAATTACAGGTGACGAGAAAAAGTCACTTATTAAAAATATGAGTGCTATGCTTTGCCACAGAATCGGTGGTGTCAGCGTTACTGCAACAGGCTCGGCAATCATTTCGAAAATGCTTGGTACTGTTCAGGCAGGTATTTACGGTAACTATACCATCATCACAACAGCACTTATGCAACTTGTAACTCAGGTTTTCAACGGTGTTACTGCAAGTTTCGGTAATATTATCACTGTTGAGTCCAAGGAAACAATTTACAAGAGATTTAAACTTTTATACTTCTTCAACTATCTTATTTTCTCATTCTTCACCGTGTCCGTCGGCGTAATTGTCCAACCATTTATGAAACTTTGGATGCACGGTGACCCAAATAGTCTTTTCCAGGACAGAACAGTTGTGCTTTTGCTCTGTTATTTCTATGTTTTCGGCATTCGTCGTGTTGTTCTGATGGCAAAAGACAGTGCAGGACTCTACCGTCAAGACCAGTGGTTTGCAATTATAGAGGCAATTCTTAACATTGTAATGTCCGTGGGATTTGTTTATTGGTTTAAATCCGTTGACGGAATAATTCTTGCAAATATTTTAAGTATGCTTATAATACCGTTATGGACTCAACCATATCTGGTTTATAAATATGTTCTCCACGCAAAGTTAATCGGGTACTATGTAAGATATGTCATATATTTTGCTATGACAGCAGGTCTTTATGTTGTAACAAGTCTTGTTGCAAATAAGGTTACGGGAAACATCAGCAATCTTTTTGTAGAATTGATTGTAAGAGGTGTGCTATGCGTTGCAATCCCCAATCTTATAAATGTTATTGTCTTTGCAAGAACACAGGAATTTAAAGATTTACTTACCTTGCTTTTAGGTGTAATAAAGAAGAAAACCAAAAAAGGATGATTTTTAAAATGTCGTTAAAGGACAAAAAACTGTTTTTGCTTGATATGGACGGAACAATTTACGAGGGTGCCCGGCTTTTTGAGTGCGTAAATGAGTTTTTGGCATATATTGAGTCTGTTGGTGGTCAGTATGTGTTCATCACAAACAACTCATCCCGTTCAGTCAAGGATTATGTTATAAAACTTTCTAATATGGGAATTAAGGTGACGGAAGACAATTTCTTCACATCTTCTCAGGCAACTGCACTTTATCTCAATAAGCATTTCCCCAACAAGAAAATTTATTGCATGGGAACTGCTTCAATGATTGCCGAAATGGAAAAGTATGGTGTGAAAATCACTACGGAAGCCGATGAAGATACGGATTGTATCTGCGTGGGTTATGACACCGAACTTACCTACAAAAAACTTTGGGATGTTTCATATCTTCTTCAGACAAAGAAAGATATTCCGTATATAGCAACAAACCCTGACAGAGGTTGCCCAACTGAATTCGGTCTTGTGCCGGACTGTTTTGCTATGTGTGAGGCTATAAATTATGCCACAAATCGCAGACCTCTTTATATCGGTAAACCTGATGGCTTTATGATTGATTTCTCCGTTGAGCGTTCCGAATTCACAAAGGAAGAAACAGTTGTAATCGGTGACAGACTTTATACGGATATTGCTTCAGGTGTCAATGCAGGTGTGGATACTATCTGTGTACTCAGTGGCGAAAGCACAATGAGTGACATCGAAAACAGCGAAATCAAACCAACTTATGTCCGTCAGGATATTAAAGAAATACTTAAAGAATTACAGGAGTAAAGGTTATGGAATACGATGCATTTGATGCTGGAATCGAACTTGGCGGACTTCGTAGCCGTGACGATATAAGGCTTCTTATCTGTTATCTTCTTAAAAGTGTTGATGCCCCAATGACAAGGCAGATGCTCAATGACGCTATGCAGGAGGATGGACTTGCAAACTTTTTTGAGGTTGGTCAGGCAATAGAAGAACTTTTAAAAACAGGCAATATTACAGCGGATATTCTCGATGAAGACGAAGTTATAACAGTGACAGAAAAGGGTAGGGAAGCAGCAGAACTTTTGCAGACAAGCCTTCCTCGTACGGTCCGCGAAAAAGCAGTCAACTCCGCAATCAGGCTTGTGACCCGTGCAAAGGTTGAACGAGAAAACAAAATTGAAGTCAAAAAAGAGGAAGACGGTGGTTACACAATCACATTCACTCTTTTTGACAGAGGAACCGAACTTATGAAATTGTCAATTTATGTTGTTGACAGTTTGCAGTTAGAACAAGTAAAACAAAATTTCATCAACGACCCCGTTAAGGTGTATTCAACAATTATTACATCGTTAACGGTTTAATGTAGGGGTCGGCGTCCCCGACGACGCGAAATAATTAACAAACAAACCGAAAGGAAGAAATATATGTCCAAGGAACTTGAAAAACAGTATAATCCGAAAAATGTTGAAGACAGAATATATAAAGACTGGCTTTCAAAAAAATATTTCCACGCAAAGCGTGAAGAAGGTAAAAAGACTTACACTATTGTAATTCCACCA
>JAZSBY010000082.1:0-17895 GCA_045602655.1 Candidatus Fimenecus sp.
GGGATGAATTGGTTTGTTATCTTTCGGCTCCCTCTGACGAGGGAGCTGTCGAACGAAGTGAGACTGAGGGAGAGATTTAGCGAACAATAAACCTATCTCTCCCTCCGTCACTCGCTATGCTCGTGCCACCTCCCTCGTCAGAGGGAGGCAAGGTCACATCACTTAATCCTCCCAACAAACTCCAGTTTATCAAACTATTATAAACCAATAATCAAGCCCTGTAGGGGTCATTCACGAATGACCCGCAACTGAAATAAAAATACAAAACCCCCGAGGGGTTTAACCTCGGGGGAAAAGATTATTCTTTATTCAGATATCAGCCGATATTAGCCGTACCACTCTTCATCTGGATATTCAGGGTTAGCACCGGCACTACCGATTGACACAGTGATTACATCCTCGATTTCGTAAACTGTTACGTCGAAATCTGGTGTTACATATTCGCGTATCATAGCTCTGTAAGCCCCTTTCTTATCTAATAAGTTGTTCAATAATTACTCTCAATTAACCTGGGAAATAAGTATCAAACAATGGAGCAAATGCGATTGTCTGAGCTGATGGATAGTATGCGTAAAGTGTTTCATTATCTTTTACATACTTGATGTAACCAACTGCTACAAGGCTATTTTCATAGTCTGCGTCAGCTGACATACCTGTAACGATACAAGAGAATACGTAGTCGCCCGGCTGAGTTGACTTACTGATGAAGCCAACAGTCTTCTTTTCATAGCCAGCTGCTTCTGTGCCGTTTTCAACAAGAGCCTTAACAGCATCCATTGATGGAGCTGCTACATTGCTGCCTGCTGCAAATACGAAACCTGCTTCTAAAATCTTATCTTCAGCTGCTACTTCGTCTTCACCGAATGTTGCTCTGAAATCGTCACCTGTGATAACTGCAAGAGCACGGATATCGAAACCGCCGTCATATGCACCAGCATCGTCTTTGTGGAAACGAATCTGACCCTTAAGTGGGTTAACGATTGATGGTTCTGCTGCAGCTTCAACTACTGCGTTAGAAACAACGTTAACTTTTGCTCTTGTTCCCTTGTATGCAGTAGCACTTTCGTAATATCCCTTACCATTAGCGTCATAACAAGCGTCAACGATAACTTCATCTGTATCCATAAATGTTCCGAATTCTGCGCCAGTAACATCTTCAGCAATAGCTTCGAAATAAACTGTGAACATATTTATCCAATCGGTATATGTTTCAATACCTTCAAGAGTGTTTAAATAAGCTGTCTTTGCCTTAGTTGCAACAGAAATACTCGCATAAATTACACCTGCATCTGTTGGCAAATCAACACCCCACTGAGAGTTATAAAGTGGGTGGTCAGGAGAAACGAATTCTGTATATATATCAATACCAGCTGAGTTTGAGTTACCAAGACCGATACATTTTGCAAGAGCCTTTGATGTAGCTGTTGTACCATTTGCCTTATACATACCTGTGTTGTTCATGTAGTCACCAAGTGAGTATAAGTAGTTTGTACCTTCGCCCATATCTGTGTAGTATGTGTCCTGGTCCATACCTACACCATAAGGATATGTCACTTCACCATCAGTAAGTGTAATTGGTGCAAAAAGAGTCTTGTTATAGTGGAAAGGTACAGTAAGTGTATCAATTGGTTTCGCTGATTTCATCCATACTGTAACAGCATAGAAGTTATCACCAGCGAGTTCAGCTGAACCAGCTGCTGTTTCTGGAAGCACACCTACTTTTTCAACTGTGTACTTAACGTCAACGTCAGCTGTACCTTCTGCTTCACCTCTTGTATAAGCAGAAGCCATAACAGTAAACACTGAAAGTACCATCACTACAGCAAGGAAAAGGCTCAATAATTTCTTTGAATTTACCATTATTGTTTTTCCTCCAATAAAATTATCAAAACTATTTAATTTTCGTACTTAATGAGTTGGTGAGTTGCCCCACCAACTCTTATTTAATTATTTTAGCTTAAATTAAGCTGCGAATGGATTAATTGTAATTTCGCCACCAAGAGATGCATTCTTAACGATATTAGCGTCGGCAGCTGCTAAAGCTGCGTCACCATCAACGTCTGCTGCCATGTTGTTTGCATCACCCTCAATTGAACCACCGAGAGAAGCATTCTTAACAAGGTTAGCGTCAGCTGCTGTTAATGCTGCGTCACCATCTACGTCGCCGAATACAACGAGTGTGTAAGAAGCTACTTCAGTACCCTTTGTATCCTTAACAACGAGAGTTGCACCTGTACCATTTGTATAGCCGCCTTCATTAGCAACCATTTCAAATGTACCGTTTTCAACTGTGAAGAACAATTTAAGGTCTGTTTCGCCTGCTACAACACCGTATACATAGCCGTTTTCTGTGTCAACAACACCAGTGTCAACACCACTGAGAACTGGTTCTGTAGTTGCAACTGCAAAGTATGCAATACATGCTTCGAGGTTATCGTTAGCTGCATTAACCTTTGCCTGGTTGTTCTGGTTGTTTGGACGGTCGTTATCAGCATATTCGTAAGCTGATTCGTCATACAAGTTGTACATCATTGGTGTGCCGTCGTCATTGTACTTAAGCTCGCCAGCTGTCTTCTTACCATCTTGAACTTCTACATCATGCTTAGAATATCTTGCCTGATAGTAGTAACCAAGACCTTCGATAAGGTGACCGAGAGCCTGTTCTTTTGTAAGACCCTTTTCGATAGCGATATCTGAAAGTTCGATTTCATCCATGTTCATAGCAAGGATTCCTTCAGCAACTTCAATGTTATCGAGAAGTGTAGCTGTACCGCCTGCTTCGATGAGTGAGTATTCCTTAAGGAGAAGCTGTTTGTAAGCTACCATAAGGTTGTACTTAACATCATAAATTCTTGAGTTGAATGCTTCAAGTCCTTCTGGGTCGTTGCCTGTAGCAACTTTCTTAGCGATGTCAAGAGCATCTGCAAATCTTGCCCATGATTTTGCTTCGTAGTCTGCCTCTTGGAGACCCTGAGCCTCAATGTGAGCGATTTCTCTCTCAAGGAACTTGAGGTGAGCTGGCTCATCTCTGTTAGCGTCTTCCATATTAGCAGCATTTAAGAACTGCTTGTAGAAGCTAAGACGAACTGTGAAGTCGTCAACAAAGAGTTTTGAGTATGTTGGCTGTTTCCACTCGTTACGAGCTGCAATAGATGCATCTATAGCATCCTGGTTGTGAACGCGTCTTGAAGCCTTAATAGCTTCTGCCTTAACAGCATTTGATTCAGCTTCGATAACGAAGTTAAGTTCTGCTTCACGGATACCTGAACGGAAGATATGGTATGTATCCAATTCTTCTGGAGCAAGGTATTCACGATAAACTTCTTCAGCTGCAGTCTTAACATCATTATAGTTGAAGTACTCATAGAAGTTGTAATCCTGGAAGTTAATCTCTTTACCGTTCATGAAGTCGTTATCGATTTCCTGACGGAGAAGTGTAACATATGAAGGAACATCTGCGTCTGAGCCAGCTGATGCGTTAGCATCTACTGCTGCAAGAGCTTCTTCAAATGCTTCCTTAGCTTCTTCGAAGTCTGCGATAGCATCTGGAATGTATGGCTGAATTGTCTTAACATAGTCAGTTGAAGCATGACCGTTAGCTTCAGTCATCATTGGGTATGTTGCACCGTAAACAATAAGTTTCCAAGCATCGTTATATGCTTCATATACTGCTGGGTCAACACCCATGTTTGCGTGGTAACCATTATCCTTGTTTTCAAGGTAGATGTCAGCAATGCCGTAGTCATTATAGTAAATGAAATCGATTTCATAAACCATAGTACCACCGTACTGAACAGCGATAGCACCCATATCGTAAACGCCATACAAGCTGTTTGCTATAGAGTTTTCTTCTGAGAATGTTTCAGCTGTAGTACCGTTGATTGCCTTGTAAAGATAACCTGTTGCTGAGTTGCCTTCAGAAATTGAATCTTCCCAACCAGCAGCTGCCTTATCTCTCTGGAAATCAAAGTAGTTAGAAGCAGGAGCCTGTGGAACCATACCAGCATTTGTGATGTTACCCTGACAGTCTTGCTGTTCGCCGTTAGCACAAATCTGAGTAAAGCTCTTAGATGATGTACCTGAAAGGTCAATTGTAGGCTTCTTGAAGTGGATAGCTGCTTGGTAGTTTGTGATTGTACCGTAGATATCCTCTGTAAATACATACTTCTTATATTGGTCAGTCATTGTGTAGTTATCATCATCGTCACCACTATAACGACCGTCAACAAGAGAGTCTTCGTACTGGTTAGAAACGAGGAATGTAAGTGATGTGTACTGAGTACCACCAATAGCTGAACCATCTTTACCTACATACTTGTAACCAATTGTTACAGTAACAGCTTCTTCACCGTTGTATATACCGTCGATGATAACATCAACAGTTTCCCAAGGAGAAACAACATTATCATAAGTGAAGGTAAGTGTATTTACTGTTGCATCAGATTCGATTGAAACAATTTCCATATCGTATGCATGGTCTGTTACACTAGAATTTCTGTGAGTTTCAAGCATACCTGATGAGTTGTTAAGAATCTTAATCTTAGTGAAGTTTAATCCGTCACCGTTGATTGCACCGCCCGGCTGAACCTGATTTGCCTTGCTGTTATCGTACAAGTAAGCATAGTCATTACCGTTACGGAATTCTGTCCAGATAACTGGGTCAGCAATAACCTGTGGGTCTGTTTTCCAACCAAACAAGAAGTTAAGGAATGGGAACAATGTTTCACAGAGTTCGTTTTTGTATGCTGTATTAAGTGCACCAACAAGGTTAACAATCATTGTTCTAAGGTTAGCGTGAGTAGCAAGTGTGTCAAAGTCTGTGATAACAGATGGGATAAGTTCGTATGAACCGCCACCAATCTTCTTGAAGATGTAGTTAACAATACCCTTAAGCTTGCCAGCAAGCTGGTCAAGAGCATTAGTGTTTCTTACGAAACCATCCGGAACCTTGAGCATATCTGCAAGGTCATCCCAACGAAGGTCAACGATAGCAAGGATAAGGTTGTAACGAAGGAGCTGTTCAAGCTCTGTATCACAATCAGTTGCTGATACATTGAGAATTTCGTCAACTGGAAGAAGTGAATTGAGAATTGCATCAAGTTTCTTCCATGGGTCCTGAGCTGTTGCAAGGTCAACTGTCTGTGCTTCGCCATTCCAGTTCACATCAACAAGGTTGATCATAGCCCAGCACCATTCAATATCTTCTGTAAGTGCCCAGTCAATAATGTAGTCAACCATGCCTTCCCATTCAGCTTTAAGAGCTGCCTGAGTTGTGCGTGCTGCGTATGTCTTGCCGTCTTCGCCGTAGCCTGAGTATGCTACGAATGAATCCCACTGAGTTGAGTCTTCACCCATATCAGCGAATGAACGAAGATATTCATAACCAACATTGATACCCATTGTAAGGATAACATCGAACCAGTAACCAGATGCTGTCTGTCCTGTTGTTATGAGACCTTCTGCTTCTGGGTCAACGAATGTCTTAACATTATCTTCTGTAGTTGTACCGAAGTCTGAATAGATAAGAGCATCAAAGTCATATTCTGGAGCAAGATATGCAGCGAATTCACGAACAACTGCTGCAAGGATTGCACCAACTTTAGCTTTTGAATCTACAAGGTCTGATTTGCCAGGAAGTGTTACTGAAGGCATAAGCATATTAACAAGGTGAGCTGCGATACCTGTAAGAATAACATCATTTTCATTAGTTCCTGCAGGAACAGCAACACCCTTGTCAGTGCCTGCGAGCATAAGCTCTACATAGCATCTTTCGTTAGTTGCATAGTCATCACCGAATACGTGCTGAGGAGCAAGACCGATAACTGCCTGTGCAACTTCCTTGATGTTAGCAACAAGGTTTTCGTTGCCACCAGTTGTAAGAGATGGTTTTGTCCACTGTGCTTCAAAGCCTGAAATTGTGTCAACTGTTGCTGCTGAATCCTTAAGAGCTGTATTAGCAACCTTAACAAGGAAGTTGTTAAGGTTCATAAGGAGAGTAGAATCCTTTGATGGAGCTGTAGGAATGAATTCATTGAGGAAGTCACCAGTGATTTCATAATCCCAGTTGATGATATCAAAGTAGTTATTCTTGTGTGAAATGTCACCAGCAAAAATCTGGTCTTCGAAACGATAGTAGTGATTACCATTAACGATTTCGTAGTATGACCACTCCCAGAGATAGTCGCCCTGTTCCATTGTGAAGATGTTGTCTACACTTGCATCATAATCAGCAAGAGCTGTAACATTTTCGTGGTCTTCAGCATTTTCATCAACACTACCAACATATGTGAAGCTTGCACCTAAGAAATCAGCAAGAGCCTTCTTAACTGAACCGTTGAGAACAACAGGAGCCATATTTGCAAACACATCAGGAATGAATACGTAGAGAATTTCAGCAAGGCTCATTGTTCTAAGGTCAAAATCGGCACCACTGAATCCTGGAAGGAATTGAGAGTCGTCGTTGTAGTATTTAAGAGTGCCAAGGTATTTATCAGTACCGTCAGCATTTTTTACAACATTACCTTGATTATCAACTTCATAAGCTTTCCAAACATATGTTGCACTACCGTCAACTTCTGCTTCCAATCTATATACCTGATTTTCCTGAATATAGGTGTAAGCTGTTGCAGTTTTTCCGGCTTTTGCAAGATCTTTTACTTCAGCTGCATCAA
The DNA here is from genome assembly GCA_045602655.1 of Candidatus Fimenecus sp. Classification (GTDB taxonomy): domain Bacteria; phylum Bacillota; class Clostridia; order Oscillospirales; family Acutalibacteraceae; genus Fimenecus. Next base: position 6,672 of record JAZSBY010000082.1, read on the forward strand.
CAATGTGGTATGAATACATTGTATTACCAACGATTTGATAGTAATATCTCAAGCTGCTATCTGATGCTGTAGGAGCTGCAGAGCCTGTAGCTGTTGCAAGCCATGTGTTATGCTCTGAAGTCATGTTGCCATTAGCATCATACTTAATTGTTGTGATAGACATGTTGTCGTTGAAGAGTTCCTTAACTCTCATGTTTGCAATCTCTTCAACATTCTTACCAGTACCAGCAGCGCTATTATCGTAATCCTTGATAAGTGAAACAGGATCGTCCCATCTTTCAATCTTAGGATAAACAAGACCCTTAACAAGTGCAGGAAGATTTGTAACCATCTCATTGATACTTGAAAGGTCAAGGCTACCACCAATTAAGCCACCAATCATACCAAGGTTAAGGCCACTTGTAAGAACTGTGTTTACAAGACCAGTGTTGTTTTCAAGAAGTTCAAACAACTCTGCGAAAAGTGTAAGCTGGCTGTCGCCTGCACGGTCGATATCTGTATTCCAAGTATTCATTTTAAGTTCTTCAAGAACGCCAAGGTTAAGAATACCTTTTGCAAGTGAGAACTTCCAGTCTTGGAAAGTGGTCGCAATTGTGTCAAGAGAATAGCAAAGTCTGTCAACTGATGTAAGGTCAATAGTAACAGAAAGACCAAGAACGTTAAAAACTTCACCCATGTTAATATTCAAACCTGGGAGAACGTTATCAAGGAAGTCCTGAATCATTGACGCACGTTCTTCTGTTGAGAGTCTTGTAACTTGGCCGTATGGTGAGTAAGCTTTAAGTGCTGTCAACTCATCAACTGTTTTGTAAGTTGCCTTTGCAGCAGAACCCATAATTGAGAGAGCTGAAAGAGCAATTACAACTGCCAAAATGACGCTCAACAATTTTTTCATTTTGTTCATAATTATTTTTCCTCCTATTAAATTTTGCATACATATTATATACGCAAGTAAATAGTTCCCCATAACTTTTTTACATCGCCATGGGAGAGGCGATAAGAGAGCATCAATCACTCACTCTCTGACCATGCCGTGCAACTACATCCTGCATTCGGCAGAGCTCGACAAAAGCGCTCTAATTACCCGGACCGCCTTCACACCGCTACCGCTTAAATTTACACTAAACAAAGCCGACGGAAGACTGATGATACACACCCGAGTTATTACCTTAGGATGTGTATCTTCTCTGGGCACGAGGTGTGTCAATTTTAAAAAATTAGACACTTCGCCCCATTACACCATTCCTATGGTTATAAACATTATACAAAGTTTTTCCTTGGATATCAATAGTAAATTTAAAAAAATTCATAATTTTTTCACTTTTTTGCATTTTTTATAAGAAATATTTAGCTATTTTGTGCAAATACACAAAAGAAATTTCTTACATTGTGCATAAATAATGAATTTTTTTCAATTATTCAACAGTATGTCCATAAAAGTTATTGGAAAGGGGAGTTTATGAACACACTTGTTGCATTTTGTTGATTTTTTCTGATAAAATTTTCACAAATACTATATGTTGTGATTTTTAATTTTCTCGTGGACAAAATGTGGCAAATTGCCATATTGTTGCAATGCGGAATTCGGAATTGTTTTTAGTTACAGTCACCCTGAACGCAGTGAAGTGTCTCTTGATTTGGTAATGTCAAAAGCAGGCGTGGGTGGAGCCCAATATAGCCTTCCCCCTACGAGGGGAAGGTGTCGCCGAAAGGTGACGGAAGGGGGGGTAAAAAGAGTCGACAAATTCAAGTTTGTATATTATAAATACAAAAGCTACCTGAAATCATCAGGTAGCCTTGTGCAACAAACTATTTGAAATTATTTTGCCTGTGTCGGAGCTTCTGTTGGAGTAGTTGCTGTTGTATCTTCTTCCTTAATTTCTCTCAAGTGGAAATTGGTATTAACAAATTCAATAAAGTTAAAATCTTTATCAAGACCTACACCATTTGTTGATGTGAAGTGAATGTTATATTTTTCCGTTCCTTTATATTCAAAATAAAGGCTTTCACTATAGTTTGCAATTGAACCATCTTTATTGTAGATTATTTCTGTATAGTGAATCATTGGGATTTTCTTTTCAGTAAGTTCTACCGCTTTCTTTTCAACAGTTACCTTATAACCCTCTTTTTCATACAATGCAAGTGCTTCTGCGTTACGGTCGTCACGCATTTTAAGGTACTCATCAAGAGATTTGTCAACATATCCTTCTTCTATTACCATTGCACACTGAATCTTGCACTGACCGTTTGTTTTTTTCTTTTCCATACCACCGATTGCATTGAACTCCCAACCATCAAGTCCTTCCATTACATAATTGGAAGCATAAAGTGTATGGTCTGCTACGAAAGAATTCTGAACTGTTGCCCAATATGTCTGTGGCTCACCGTTTAAATGAGTCTGAACTTCGCCCTCTCTGTCTGTAACAATTGCTGCAATTCTGTTGCTTTCGTCAACAATCGCTTTACCGTCAGCATCTGTTACAACTGCTACATCAACACCGTTGATTTTGTACAAATCAAGCTTTTGCTGACAAGCTGTAAAAACTGTTGCAATACAAATTAGTGTAAGTGCAAGTGCAATAATTTTTTTACTCATAATAATTACTCCTTTTAATCTGTTATTTTTGTTAAATCCCTGTTGCTGATTGGTACTATGCCAATATACACATTACCTGTGTGCACTGTCAACGGGTCATTATTAAAATCGTATAACTTAAGTGAGCCTGTTTTTTGGTCAAATTTCCAAGTAATTCTCTGTCCTGTACCCTGAACAACATAAAAACCTTTATTATCAATATCCTTGGCATCAAATTTCCAATCAACATGACCTTTTGCCGTATTCATGCTTTCAACAGGCACATAAAGGAAGATTGCATTCTTAAATGATAACGGCTTCTTGTCATTACCATCTGTTACTGCTCCATCATTTAAATAACTGTAATACACCTGGTCTTTTGTATCATACTTAAATGTATACACAAAATTGCTTGAGTATGTAACTGATATTGAGGAGCATGAGCCTGAATCCGTTATACTGTCATTCCAAGGAATTTTACCGCCCTCTGCTGTCACCTGATACGGTGTCCAGTCTGTAAGCGTCTGTTTTGTTGAAATTTTCAAGTTCTTAATTGCCTTTTGAATAGAGGATTTTGTTACATAGCCTCTATGCTCCAATGAAACCTTTGGTCTTGTTTTGTCACGGAAGAAATATATTCCTTCATAAGTTGTTCCGTCAATATTGTCAATATCATATTTATCAAACGCCTGATATGCCATATACTTGCCAATATTTTTGCCGTCTGAACCGCCCCAATGAGTGTAAATTGCATTCATTCCTGCTGCAAGTTCAACAAAATCGTGACGAGCACTTCTTACAGGTCCAACCTTATCAGGAATTTTCTCTGCATCAGCATAAACCCACATCATTCTTGTCCAGCCACCTTCAACCAAGCCTTCAACTATAAGGTCAGGGGAGGTAATGCCCCATTGTGGTCTTGCTGCAGGGTCATTCTCAACCATAATTGCAACCGGTCTTGAACCAATTGCACTTTCTGACAAGTCAAGCTTACCTGTAAGCGGATTCATATTTTCAGGATTTTCTTCAGGTCCCTCCGTTATTGGTTCAGTAGTCTGTGGTACAAAGTTAGGGTCCTGCTCATACTTAGTTTCATCACCACATCCTGCGAATGTACAAAGCATAAGTATTAACGCCATTGTAACGCTTACTGTTTTAACGATTATTTTATTCATTTTGTGTATCCCTCTCAAAGAAATTTAATTATTTCTCGATTTTTGTCTTTCCACCCATATACATCTGTAAAGGTTTTGGAATATTGATGCTTCCGTCTGCATTAAGATTGTTTTCAAGGAATGCAATCAACATTCTTGGAGGTGCAACTACTGTATTATTAAGTGTATGTGCGAAATAGTTGCCGTCCTTACCCTTAATTCTGATACCAAGTCGTCTTGCCTGTGCATCACCAAGGTTTGAACAAGAGCCAACCTCAAAGTATTTCTGCTGGCGAGGACTCCACGCCTCAACATCACAACTCTTAACCTTAAGGTCTGCAAGGTCACCTGAACAACATTCAAGTGTTCTAACCGGAATATCAAGTGAACGGAAGAAATCAACTGAATTCTGCCAAAGCACATCGTACCATTTTATACTGTCTTCAGGCTTACAAACAACTATCATTTCTTGCTTTTCAAACTGATGAATTCTGTAAACCCCACGCTCTTCAATACCGTGTGCACCAACTTCTTTACGGAAACAAGGGGAGTAGCTTGTAAGTGTTTTTGGAAGTTCATTTTCCGGTGTAAATGTGTCAATAAACTTACCAATCATTGAATGTTCACTTGTACCGATAAGATATAGGTCTTCACCCTCAATCTTATACATCATATTTTCCATTTCTGCAAAGCTCATAACACCTGTTACAACATCGCTACGAATCATAAATGGAGGAATATAATAAGTAAATCCACGGTCAATCATAAAATCTCTTGCATAGGAGAGAATTGCTGAATGAAGGCGGGCTATGTCACCACAGAGATAGTAGAAACCGTTACCACTTGTCTTTCTTGCACTGTCTAAATCAATACCGTTAAGGCTTTCCATAATATCAACGTGATAAGGAACTTCAAAATCTGGTGTTACAGGGTCACCATAACGCTGGATTTCAACATTTTCGCTATCATCCTTACCAATCGGAACACTATCATCAATAATGTTAGGGATAATAAGCATAATCTTTCTGATTTCTGCTTCTAATTCACCCTCTTTAACCTGCAATGCAGCAAGTTCGTCAGCCATATCCTTAACCTTCTGCTTAACAACCTCTGCTTCATCACGCTTGCCCTGTGCCATAAGTCCGCCGATTTCCTTACTTACGGAGTTACGGAGTGCACGAAGCTCGTCACCTCTGCCTTTTGCTGCTCTGTATTCAGCATCAAGCTCAATTACCTTATCAACCAAAGGAAGTTTTTCGTCCTGGAATTTCTTTTTAATGTTTTCCTTAACCACATCAGGGTTAGTTCTTAAAAATTTAATATCAAGCATTTTATTCACCTTATTTATCAAGCTCTTTAGCTAATTTTGTCAAATCTTCTTTTCCAAAGAACTCAAATTCAAGAGTTCCTTTGTGTCCCGACGGTGACAAATAAATCTTTACCTTTCTGCCAAGTACATTAGTAAGAGCAATCTCAACCTCGTCATAGTATTTATCCCTTTTTTTATCTCGCTTTTTGGGTTTTGGTTTTTCACCCTGATTAGCGTACTTGACCATCTTTTCAACCTGACGCACGGACAAGTCCTGGGCAACTGTTGTTTCCGCAATTCGAAGCATCTCTTTTTCTTCGTTAAGTCCTAACAAAGCACGCGCATGTCCTGCTGTGATTTTTCCGTCACTGAGCATCTGCAATACAGGTGAGGGGAGTTTTAACAATCTCAATGTATTTGTAACTGCTGTACGGGATTTTCCAACCTTATCGGCAGCCTCTTCCTGAGTAAATCCGTAAGATTCTATAAGGGATTTCAGTCCTTCTGCCTCTTCAACGGGATTCAAGTCCTCTCTTTGAAGATTTTCAATAAGGGCAAATACACTTGCCTCTTCATCAGTCATTTCTCGAATTGTGACAGGTACCTCGTGAAGCCCTGCCATTCGTGCCGCACGCCAACGGCGTTCACCTGCAATAAGCTGATAACTGCCGTCGGACATTGGTCTTACGAGAATTGGCTGAATAATACCGTTCTGCTCTATACTTTTTGTAAGTTCTTCCAAAGCTTTCTGATTAAAGTTTTTTCTTGGCTGATTTCTGTTAGGCTCAACCTCATTGATGTTCAACAACATTGTGGAGTTTTCGTTCTCTGTTGCCGAATTATCAAGGAAAAGAGCGTCCATACCTCTGCCCAATCCGCCTTTTTTAGCCATCTTCTCACCTCATCGCTTCTGCTGGGATAAAAATTCCTCTGCGAACTCATTATAAGCTAACGCACCCTTGGAATTCCTGTCATAATACATAATCGGCTCACCAAATGAAGGAGCCTCTGAAAGTCTTACATTTCTTGGAATCGTTGTTTTATAGACTTTGTTGGGGAAAAACTTTTTAATTTCTGTTACAACCTGTTGTGTAAGGTTAAGCCTTCCGTCATACATTGTCTGTAAAACGCCCTCCAGGTCAATATGTGGATTATAAAGTCTTTTTACCTGGCGTACAGTCGCCATAAGCTGTGCAAGGCCTTCAAGTGCATAGAATTCGCATTGTACCGGCACCAAAAAAGTGTCAGATGCTGTTAATGCATTGATTGTTATAAGACCAAGAGAGGGGGGGCAGTCAAAGAAAATGTAATCATACTTGTCCCAAAGCTGTGCAACAGCCATCTTCAAACGACTTTCTCTCTTTTCAATTCCAATAAGTTCAACCTCTGCTCCTGCAAGATTTAAGTCTGCAGGAATAATATCAACATTTTTAAATCTTGTTGTAACGACTGCATCATTAGCATTGATGTCCTTGATAAGAATGTCATAAGAGGAATGAATTATTTTTCTTTTATTTATACCGAAACCACTTGTGGAATTGCCCTGTGGGTCAATATCTGCAAGTAATACCTTGTGTCCCTTTGCACCAACTGCTGCTGCAAGGCTAACGGCAGTTGTAGTTTTACCCACACCGCCTTTTTGGTTAATTATTGAAATGACTTTTGCCAAAAATCCCACTCCGAAACAGTAAAAAGGATGTTTTTATCACCCTATTACCCGATTTTACATAAGTATATCACATCTTTTTCAAAATTTAAAGTAAAAATCAATAATTTTTATAAATTTGCAATATTTAACATAAAAATTGTTTCACGTGGAACATTTTTCTTTATATAACAGCAAAAGACTCCCTTTCGGGAGCCTTTCGCTGTGGATGTGGGGTGTGAAAGAGAAGGATATGGAGTGGCTTTCGCCACATTTATAAAATCACTCAATATCGGGGGGATATAAGTGGTTTTATCAAAACAATTATTGGTTGCTTGCTATTTGCCTGTCTTCAAGCTTGGGAATACGGACAATATATTCTACATATTCGTCAGTTTCAGTTTTTACTGAATCTGCATCAATTCCTGCTCGACGAATAGTATCAACAGCATTATTGAGAGTGTTTATGAATATTCTTATATCTTTAAAACCCTTGAGAATTTGCCTTTTTGGGGCTTCATTCTTACGAAGCATCTGCTCAATCAGACTTTCGCTTTCATTTACGGTTAAGTGACGGTCAATGATAATTGATAGTGCTCTTCCTCGTTGGACTTCGTCTTCCAATGCAAGTAATGCTCTTGCGTGTCTTTCTGAAAGTCCTGCACGGGATATTTTATATCTCATTTCATCGCTGAGTTTTAAAAGTCTTAATTTGTTTGAAAGGGTTGACTGTGCCTTGCCCAACTTTTTACAAAGCTCATCCTGACTCATACGATATTCACTTACCAGTGTTGCCAGGGCTTCTGCCTCTTCAAAAAAGTCAAGATTTTGTCTTTGAAGATTTTCGATTATGGCAAACACTGCAGAGTCACTTTCCGAAATATCATTTACTACGCAAGGAACCTTTGTTATTCCTACAAGCCTTGCTGCACGGAGTCTTCTTTCTCCTGCAACCAATTCGTATCTGCCGTTTTCATTAGTTCTCACTAATAAGGGCTGTAAAATACCATTGGCACGAATACTTTGTGCAAGACCCTCAAGTTCATCATAATTAAACCTTTTTCTCGGTTGATTTGGATTTGGGAGAATTTCACTTTGCGGAATTAAAATAATCTTACTCTCTGTTCTTACCTTGTAATGATTGTTTTTTTTCATAAATAAAACCTCCGCAGTGCTTGTCCTTGACATAAGAATAACACCCTAAGCCCACAAAAGTAAAGAAAATCCCATCGTGTAAAATCGACGGGATATAAATGCTTTTCGATATTATTTTAATGGCTTTTTGGAGATTTGTGCAGAAGGTCTTGGGTATTTTGTCGGAGTTTGCGAATTCTTTTTAATACGAATTATTCTTCGGGGCATATTTTCGACTAAATCAAACAAAATATCCTCCTCAAATTTTCCGCCAAGAATGTTGATAGCCTTTTTTGCCTCACTGATTTCTTCGTTACTCTCAGCCGATTTCATTGAAACAAAGCTACCGCCAACTTTAACAAAGGGCAAACAATACTCAGACAAGACGGGGAGTGCGGCCACAGCACGAGCGGTTGCAAAATCATATTTTTCTCTGTATTTACTGAGTTGTGCTGCTTCTTCTGCTCTCATGTGAAGAATATCACCTTTAATTCCACACTCATTCAGGACATTCTCAATAAAACCAAGTCTTTTCTTTGTACTGTCAAGAAAAGTCATTTGAATATCCGGTCTGAAAAGTTTCAAGACAAGTCCCGGGAAGCCTGCACCTGTACCAACATCAATGATTTTCGCATTTTCCGAAATATCAACATATTTAAAAATTGATAAACAATCTGCAAAATGCTTAACAGTTACATCGTCAGGCTCTTTTATTGCAGTAAGGTTAAAACTTTTATTAGTTTCAATAAGCATTTCTGCAAAAGTATCAAGACGAGCAAATGCATCCTCATCAACATTTATTTCAAAGGGTTTAATTGTATTATAAAATAACTCTTTGTTTAACATAATTTTTTTCCTTTATTTTCTTTCACTTTTGCTCAAATGAATAAGCAACACAGATATATCCGACGGAGAAACACCGCTTATACGAGAAGCCTGTCCAACGCTTTCAGGTCTTACTTTTTTAAGCTTTTCCCTTGCTTCAAGACGAAGTGAATAAACATCGTCATAGTCAATATCTGCAGGGATTTTCTTAACTTCAAGCCTTCTCATCTCATCAACTTTTGCCTGTTGTCGTTTAATATATCCCTCATATTTAAGGTCAATTTCAACCTGCTCAAAAACTTCCCATGGCAAATCCGGTCGGGTTTTGTCAAATGGTGTAAGACATTCATAGTCCAGTTGTGGTCGTTTAATAAGCTCTGCAAGTCTTATACCCGTTTTCATAGGTGCTGTTTCACGTGAAACAAACACTTCATTTATTGCATCAGATGGTGGAATAGTAACTGATTCCACTCTTTCTCGTTCATTTTTTATGAGTTCAAGTTTATTTTTAAACTTTTCATATCTTTCTTCGGAAATAAGTCCGATTTCATAACCATAGTCAGTAAGACGAATATCCGCATTATCCTGACGGAGTAAAAGTCTGTATTCGGTACGGGAGGTCATCATTCTGTATGGGTCGCAGCATCCCTTTGTTACAAGGTCATCAATTAAAGTGCCGATATATGAACTTGCACGGTCAAGAATAAATGGTTCTTTTCCTTGAATTTTGCGAACAGCATTGATACCTGCAATAAGTCCTTGTGCAGCTGCTTCTTCATATCCTGATGAGCCATTAAACTGGCCTGCACCAAAAAGTCCGTCTATATCGTTGAATTCAAGAGATGCTTTTAATGCCAACGGGTCAACACAGTCATACTCAATAGCATAAGCCGTTCTCATAACCTCAACATTTTCAAGACCTTTAATACTTCTCAAAAATTTCAACTGAACATCTTCGGGAAGGGAAGACGACATACCCTGAAGATATAATTCTTCTGTGTCAAGTCCACAAGGCTCAATAAAGAGTTGATGCCTTTCTTTTTCTTCAAATCTGACAATTTTATCCTCAATACTTGGGCAGTATCTTGGCCCTACGCCTTCAATCTTACCTGAATAAAGAGGGGAACGATGAATATTTTCAAGAATAATTCTCTTGGTTTCCTCATTCGTATATGTAATGTGACAAACTTCTTTATTCTCCGGCAAATCAACAGTTTCATAAGAGAATGGAATAACTTGCTCATCACCCTCTTGAACTTCAAGTTCAGAAAAATCGACACTGCGTCTATTAACTCGTGATGGAGTTCCTGTTTTGAATCTGCGAAGAGGAATATTCATTTTATAAAGTGCCTGTGAAAGACGGGTTGCAGGGAACATTCCGTCCGGACCACTCTCAAAAGAAACATCTCCAATATAAATTCTGCCACCAAGGAAAGTGCCCGTTGCAATAATAACTGCCTTTGCTGTATAGATTGCGTCAAGCTGGGTTTTAAGATAGAAAATACCGTCTTTTTTGTAAAGGTCAACGATTTCTGCCTGCTTCATATCAAGGTTTTCCTGTTTTTCAAGGGTGTGCTTCATATATTTTGAATAATCTCGTCTGTCAATCTGTACACGCAAAGAATGTACGGCAGGACCTTTACCACGATTAAGCATACGGCTTTGAAGGGTGGTTTTGTCTGCCGCTTTACCCATTTCACCGCCTAAAGCGTCAAGTTCACGTACTAAATGTCCTTTAGCCGTACCCCCAATTGACGGGTTACAGGGCATATTGCCAACCCAGTCAAGACTTATTGTAAATATTATGGTTTTACAGCCGAGTCTGGCACCTGCTAATGCGGCTTCAACGCCTGCATGGCCGCCGCCTATTACGGCAATATCATAATTTCCTGCAAAATAAGTAGTTATACTCACTAAAATACCTCTTTTTTAAGACTATTTACCCACACAAAAACGGCGGAAAATTTCGTCGGTTACTTCATTTGTTACACGCTTGCCTGTAAGTTCTAAAAATGCCGCTAATGCGTCATCAATACAAACGCCTACTGCATCTAGAGTGTTTCCTATCTCTAAAGCAGAGATGGCTTCGTTTAAAGCGTTTAAAGCACGCTCGGTACAAGCACGCTGATGCTCACTTATAAGCACGGCGGAGTTTGTATTAAGATTTGAAATTTCGGTGATTTCTTCAACTGCTTTTATAAGCGATTCAAGTCCGACACCCTGTTTTGCTGAGATTTCAACAACCCTCATTCCGCCGAATACAGTTCGGTCAATTTTTGTGTCTAAATCGGTCTTGTTAAGAATTACAATTACACGCTTTTCTTTTACCTGTTCAATCAACCTAACATCGTCATCGGTAAGGGGGGATGCCGCATCAAACACCGCAAACACAAGGTCGGCGTCGTTTAGTTTTTTTCGTGCACGCTCAACACCTACGTTTTCAACCGTATCGTCGGTGTCGTGTATGCCTGCCGTATCAGAAAGGCGAAGTGTAATATCGCCTAAATTAACAGTTTCTTCAATAATATCACGGGTAGTGCCTGCAATATCGGTTACAATAGAACGCTCATTACCCGAAAGCA
>JAZSBY010000083.1:0-5264 GCA_045602655.1 Candidatus Fimenecus sp.
TCTTCGCGTTATCCTTAATGGTCTTGGTAAAGACGCTGCTATGATTATTTCAAGAATCAACGGCTTCACATATGTTCAGACTGAGTACGATTTCTACACAGGCGAACTTAAAATCGTTAACGAAACAAAATATTCAGACGGTGAAAGAGCTGCTGTTCGTTGCTATGGTGCAAACGATGTTCTTGAAGGCGTTGCTATTATGAAGAAGGAAGGCGTTGACGTTTCTATCACAGGTAACTCAACTAACCCAACTCGCTTCCAGCACCCAGTTGCAGGCACATACAAGAAGTGGGCTATGGAAAATGGCGTTAACTACTTCTCAGTTGCTTCCGGTGGCGGTACAGGTCGTACACTTCACCCTGATAATATGGCTGCAGGTCCTGCTTCTTACGGTCTTACAGACACAATGGGCAGAATGCACGGTGACGCTCAGTTTGCAGGTTCATCTTCAGTTCCTGCTCACGTTGAAATGATGGGTCTTATCGGTATGGGTAACAACCCAATGGTAGGTGCAACAGTTGCATGTGCAGTTGCTGTTGAAGAAGCAAGCAAATAAGCCAAATTCAGCGGTTTATTCGTAAACTTTAAATTTAATCATTGATAAAATTGTTAGACACATCATTTTGGAGTTTTCCACTATGATGTGTCTAATATTTTTTTGTAGGGGATATTAATTTTATGTGGTGATTCTAAGGAGTGAAATGTTTCTTGCAAAAAGAGAGGATATGCGTTACCATAAATTTACGATATTTATGGAGATGGTTTTATGAAGAAAATTAGCAAAATTCTTCTTCAATTTTATTCTTTTCTTCCAGAGACTTTTCGGTTCAAATAAAGAATGTGCTTGTGGAGTAGCACACTATTAATAACAAACAAGGGAACGGATTTTTCCGTTCCCTCTTTTTAATATTGGTGAAATTTTATCAGTAATGGCCACTTACTCAAAGCATAGTCATACATTTTAAGCATTTTAGGCTCATCAATAAAGTTGGCTTTACTTTGAAAAAGATTATTGATTTTTGCATTCTTCGATAACGCTGTATGCCATTTCAGGATAATCGGTTATAATGCAGTCAGCACCATTTTCAGTAAGTCTTTTTACATCTTCCTCTTCATTAATCGTCCAATATTGAACTGCAATATTATAAGAATGAGCATAATACAGCATTTCCTTTGAACCAAGGTCAATAAAGTCGTTAATTATTCCACCGTACGGAATTTGCAAAGCAACATATGAAGGATTAGTCTCTTTCAGGTCAATCCCCATTGCAAAGCAAAGGTAAAATCCCACAGCTTCAATTGCATCTGCAGTACGTGGTATTTCGGGATAATCAGATTTCATATATGAAGACACATCAGGTGCAAATGTTGACCAGATAGTTCTGTCCGTGAGATTTCTTTCGGAAATTATTGAATAAAGCTTGTCAACTGCACGTTTTCCGTCAGCACCGATACTCTTTACTTCAATAAGATAATTATACTTCTTGTCACCACAATTCGCTTCAACATAGTCAATTATGCTGTCACATGTTACAACTCTTAAATTTTCAGGGATTTCATCCCCTCGCAATCCTCTGTAAGGGTATTCACCATCAACCTCAAAATTCTCACCAAGGTTAAGAACCTGAGCCTCCTCAAAGGTAAGAGATGAAACGCAAACATTCTTTTTACCGAATGCCTCAACAGCATTTGATGTATTATCGTAAGTCAGGTCATGTTGCAAAACCAATTCCCCGTCAGCTGTAATCTGAACATCAAATTCAAGCGTGTCAACGCAACTGTCGTCACCTTTTTCTATTATGTTTTCAAATGCCATAAGTGTATTCTGAGGTGCATTACCAGCACCCGAACGATGTGCTGCAATATCAGGATTAAGATATTCAACAATATATGGATTTTCAATTGATTCAAAAGGATTAGCCGCTGTTATTGTATTGTTTGAATCACTTAAACAATAGCCTGTGGGAAGAAGCAAAATAACTGTAAGAATTTTACAAACTGCTTCCTTAATAGTTAAAATCATCGCATACATAAAAAACTGCCTCACTTATAATAGAATGACAAATACTATAACACAAAAACACTCATTTGGCAATGACGAAAAATATGAGCACAAAAAATAAGAGTTTTCCAAAAGGGAAATTCTCATTTGTAGCCTGCCCCCTGGAGGGGAAGGTGTCACCGCAGGTGAGGGAAGTGGGGATAGTGCTTCATATCCATTGAAATGATGGGTCTTATCGGTATGGGTAACAACCCAATGGTAGGCGCAACAGTTGCATGTGCAGTTGCTGTTGAAGAAGCAAGCAAATAATTGCATTATACAATATTGAACACTATGTAGGCGGGGTCTTATGACTCCGCCGTTTTGCTATACAAAAAAGGGGATGTAAAAATTTACATCCCCTTTAGTATTGATATTATTATTTTTTCTTTGGGACCTTGATTTTATTGAGTCTGGCATTGAGTTCAAGGATTTGTTCTTTTGTGAATCCACCGCCCAGCATTGAGAAACAACGCTTGATTGTGAAGCCCTTTGCCATACCGTAAATGTTTTTAAGCATAGCAGGAGTAATCTTGAATCCACCGATTACACCGCCACCGCCTTTTTTCTCTTCACCATTTTCGTCCTTACCACCACTCATTGAGTCTTTGAGCATCATAAGGAATTTAAGCATTACAAGCTTGCCTTTGAATGTGCTCATAATGTCGCCGATAGTGTTGTTGATTGAAAGGTATCCGTCGGGCATACTGATTTCAAACCAGTTAATAACCTGACCTTCTTCTTTCATAACATAGGCTTCGTTTGGAGTGTCAACCTTGTTGATTGTTGCTGTGTCAGTAAGGTCACCTGCAACAACTTTAAGTTCAGTTGTTCCCTCATTCTTAACATCAAAATAGAAGAACGGGTATTTGCCCTTTGTCTGCTTGCCAACGCTTACACTGTTAGCAAAAAGTTCAACTTCCGGCTGGTTGGAGTACACAGTAACCTTTGTAACATCCTCAACTCTGTCAACATATCTCTTTGAGCAAAGGTGGAGTACAGGTTTATCTGAAAGCCAAGCCTGATAAGCGTAGAAGGAGTCTTTTTTGTACTTTCTGTCGAATGTTACAAGACCTTTGTGGTTCATACCGTTTTCGCCACCCTCTGCACGGGCATCGGCAGCAAAGTCAAACATATTCCAAACATGAGTTGCCCAAAGATATGGTCTGTCAGCAATCTGTTTGATAAGTTCTTCGTGGTAGTATGACTGATATTCTTCTGTGTAGTCACCCTGAGTAGGTGTTGATGTGTGCCAGTTAAGTGCTTCACAACCATATTCAGAAATACCGATTGCCTTGTTAGGATATTTCTTGTGGAAATTGTCAAACCAAGGGCCGTTCATTTCTGTTGAGCCACCGTACCAACCGAAATAGTGATTGTAAGAAAGCACATCAGAAATATGTACATAGGGGTCGTCAATGTCGCACATTGAAACTGCTGCAATAGTCGTAAGACGGGTTTTATCCATCTCGTGAACCATATCATTAAGGTCTTTATGGTTTTTAATAAGATTAGGGTTTGAACCTGCGATTGTAATTTCGTTTGAAAGTCCCCAGACAACAATTGACGGGTGATTGTAGTTCTGAACAACAAGTTCTTTCATCTGTGAAATTGTGTTGTCATAGCCTGTTGGCATATGACTTGAAATATATGGAATTTCTGCCCAAAGAACAAGTCCCGCTTCGTCACAAAGGTCATAGAAAACCTGTGAATGTTGATAGTGAGCAAGACGGATAGTGTTAGCACCCATTTCAAGAATGAGCAGGAGGTCTTCCTTGTGCATTTCAGGTGTAAGAGCATTACCAACATCTGGTCTGTCCTGATGACGGGAAACACCGCGAAGAGGGTATTCACGACCGTTGAGAATAAAGCCTTTTTCAGGGTCAATCTTGAATGTACGGCAACCGAAACGAGTTGAAACTTCGTCAACTTCTTCACCGTCACAGATTAAAGTTGCCTTTGCTGTGTAAAGATAAGGGTCTTTTAAACCGTCCCAAAGGTGAACATTCTTGATTTCGAATTCTGCATCGTCATCATCTTCCTTTGATGCAATAACTTCACCGTCTGCGATAATCTCATAACGAACTTTGCAGTCGTCATTCTTAAAGAATGTTTCGATTTCGATTTCAGCATCTGCACCCTTAATTTTTGGAGTAACCTTAATAGAAGGTGAGCCGTAGTAGTCAAGGTCAAAGTGATTTTTATTAACACCAATGACTTTTACATCACGATAAATACCACCATAGAATGTAAAGTCTGCATTCTGTGGATAAACTCGGTCGTTTGCAGAGTTGTCAACTGCAACAACAAGCAAGTTTGTGTCTTTAATGTCTTTGATTTCTGCACGGAAGGTTGAATAACCACCGTCGTGCTTTGTGATTTCCTTGTTGTTCCAATATACAACACAAGATGAGTTAACACCATCAAATTGAAGGTATTTCACTTCGCCTTCAGGTAATTCATCTGCCTTGATTTCCTTTGCAAAATAGCAAGTGCCTCTGTAATAGTCGTTGCCACCATCCTGACCATCCTTGCCATTCCAAGTGTAAGGCAAGTCAAGGGCAGTCCAGTCAGCAGGAAGTGTAGCAGGAGCAGATTTTGCTTCCTTTGTGAAAAGCCAATTACTGTTAATCACCTTAATATTTCTCATAATAACCTCCATAAAGTATAACAAAAATTATATCTTTACTATTATACAATAAATGATAAGACTTTTTCAACTATAAATTAACATCATGTTGTATATATTTGTGTTTTTTCAAATTTCAAAAAATACTTGACATTTGTTGGCTGTTTTGATATTATATGTAAGCCGCATATTAGGGGGTAGTGTGTCATTTTATAAAAAATGCATACTGCAAGTGAGGTTTCCACCCTCAATAGCGAGTCTATATTTAAGGTAGGTTAGAAAAATGTACGCAATCATTGTAACAGGCGGCAAGCAGTACAAAGTACAGAACGGCGACGTTGTATTTGTTGAAAAGCTTGACGTAGAAGCAGATGCAGAGATTACTTTTGACAAGGTTCTCGCAGTTGGTTCAGAAGACGGACTTAAAGCAGGTGCTCCTTATGTTGAAGGTGCAACAGTAACTGCAAAAGTTCTCAAGAATGGTAAAGGTAAGAAAATCACAGTATTTACTTACAAACCAAAGAAGAACGAAAAGCGTAAGAAGGGTCATCGTCAGCCATATACAAAGGTTGAGATTACCGGTATTAACGCATA
>JAZSBY010000084.1:0-4587 GCA_045602655.1 Candidatus Fimenecus sp.
ACAAACAGAATTCAATCTGACTGTTACAATAATCAAAGAGAATAACCGCTACTATATCAGAACATCTTACGCAAATGAAATATATACCGAAACAGAAATTTCAAGCTTTGTTGACGGTTATCTTTCTATCCTTTCATCATCTCTTGACGAAACTAAGAAAATCAAAGATATTTCTGCTTTGTCTGATGAAGAAAAGCAAAAGCTTCTCTGTGATTTCAACAACACAACGCACAGCTATGACATCCCTGATAAATCAACGCTTTATTCATTGTTTGATTCAGTTGCAGAAGCAAACAAAGATAAGGCTTGCATCAGATTTGAAGGAAAAGAAACATCCTTTGGTGAGTTCAGGAATAAGGTTGAAGCATTGGATTGCAGAATAAGGGAAATAACCGAAGGAAAGAAATCAATTGTTGCGGTTATCTGCGAACGTTCCTTGGAAATGTATACTGCAATTTACGGAACAATCCGTGGTGGTAATGCATATTTACCCATAGACCCTGATTATCCACAGGACAGAATTGACTACATCCTTGAAAACAGTAATGCTGCTGTTGTTTTAGCTCAGGACAAGTTCACTCACCTTGCAGGAAGCGTTCCTTGCATTAATATGACTGAATTGGTAAACAATGATGCTAAGAACACTGATATTCCCTCTTGCGTCGCTGAAGAAGATGATACCGCTTATGTTATCTACACCTCGGGCTCAACAGGTAATCCCAAGGGTGCTAAGGTAAGCCATAAATCTGCAGTAAACAGAATTTTATGGATGCACGACAAATATCCCCTCTTATCTGATGATGTAATTCTTCAGAAAACACCCTACACCTTTGATGTTTCTGTGTGGGAGCATTTCTGGTGGGGAATTATCGGCGGTTGCCTTGCACCATCAAAGCCCGGCGAGCATTTCCTTCCTGCTAAAATTCTTGACGAGGTTTTCAACAACAAGGTTACACATCTTCATTTTGTACCCTCTGTTTTTGAATTGTTCCTCAACTACTTAGAGACTCATAAAAACGAATGCATTAAATTTAACTCGGTTAAATATGTATTCTTGTCAGGTGAAGCCTTATCTGCAAATCTCATTAAGAGATTTTATGAGTTGTTTGACTACAATAAGGTAACTCTCCATAACCTTTATGGTCCTACTGAATGTGCAGTTGACGTAACATATTACGACTGCTCCCCTGCTGATATTGACCCTGTGCCCATCGGTAAGCCCATTTACAATACACAGATGTATGTAGTTGATAAATATTTGAACCCTGTTCCTGTTGGAGTTACAGGTGAGCTTTGTATTTGCGGTGTAAATGTTGGTCAAGGTTATCTTAACAACGAAAAACTCACAAACGAAAAATTCATTGATAACCCATTCGGTGAAGGCAAGCTCTACAAAACTGGTGACCTTGCTTACTGGCGTGAGGATGGTAATATCGGATTCGTTGGCAGAAACGATTTTCAGGTTAAAATCCACGGTCAAAGAATTGAATTAGGCGAAATAGAGAACGCTATCACTTCAGTTGATGGCATTATTCAGTCTGCTGTTGTTGTCAGAAAAGACAATAACGACGGACAATATATCTGTGCCTTCTATACAGGCGAAGAAAAAACACCACAAGAAATAAAAGCAATAATCGGTGAAAAATTACCGAAATATATGCTTCCTCATATTTTCTGCCATCTTGATGCAATGCCTATGACCGCCAGCGGTAAAACCAACAAAAATGCATTACCCGAAATTGATTTCTCAAGCATATCAACAGATACAGAATATTTAGCTCCCGAAACAGAAGAAGAAAAAGCACTTGCAGAAGTAATGTGCACTGTATTGAAAGTTGACAGTATCAATATGCTTGACAACTTCTTCAATATTGGCGGAGATTCAATTAAAGCAATCTATGTTGTTTCAGAGCTTGAAGAAAACGGTTATGAGCTTCATGTTACAGACATTATGCAAAATAGCACATTGTCGGATGTTGCAAAAGCAATGAAATCAACATCTGCCAAAGCAATATATGACCAGAATGAAGTAAATGGATTTATTCCGTTTACTCCCATTATGCGTGCATATCTTAATGAAAACAAAGTCATCAGAAAAGATTTTGTTCAGACTTGTGTTGTTTCTGCGGACTGCGATGAAAGCACAGTCAGAAAGGCTATCGATGCACTTATCTCTCATCACGACATATTAAGAGGATACCTTGCAGATAACGGTGTTGAAATTCTTTCTTCGGGAGAAAGAGATTTCTATTCATTCGAATCTGTTGCTATTAATAATACAGAGGATGCAAAAGAATATTTAAGAAAAACAAAGCTTGATGACGACAAGCTCATTAAAGTTGTTTACTGTAAAACGGAAAATGACGTGCTTATCAGCATATCAATCCACCATTTCTTAATTGACCTTGTATCATGGGAAATACTTCTGAAGGATTTAGAAACAATTGTTGCACAATTAAAAAACAATGAAGAAATTTCTCTTCCTCCAAAAACTGCATCATTTATGCTGTGGAATGAAGAACTGAAAAAATATGCAGAAGCAATTTCCGAAGAAACCAAAGAGTATTGGACAAATGTCAATAATGTACTTGATAATACAAAATCGCTTGGTTCTGATGAAAAGAGTGAAGCTGAACGCTACAGCTACACTTTTGACAAAAGCACCTCAAACAAGCTCATTACTGAGGCTAACGATGCTTATGGTACAAGAACCAATGAGCTTGTTTTAACAGCATTAGGAATTGCTGCAGGTGAAATTGCAGGGGGCTCTGTTGGTATTAATGTAGAAAGCCACGGAAGAGCTGAGCTCCCTCAAGCACTTGCAATCGACCATACAATTGGTTGGTTTACAACCTGCTATCCTGTTGTTATTGCAAGCAATAACAACATATCTGAAGAATTAATCAATGTTAAAGAAACATTAAGAAGAATCCCTAACAATGGTATTGATTATCTTCTTTTATCTCAAGCTCTTCACAAAAATACTGACTTAATATTTAATTTCTACAATAACACTTCAACAGATGATGAATTGATTGCTTTTTATGGTGACAATTCCATTTTCCCAGGGAAAATTAATGTTAATGCCACTGTTACAAATAACCTTTTAACAGTAGAGGTTATTGCGACAAAAGGCTATCACAAGCCCGGTATAACAGAAGAGCTTGGCGTTGAATTCGTTGAACAAATTAAAAAAGTTGTTAATATATGCACAACAACAGATACAGTAATAAAGACTCGTTCAGACTTCTCTGATGATGAACTTACAGAGAGTGAATTAAATGAAATCAGCAGTTTATTCAATTATCCCTTCACGGATATATATGGCTTAACCCCCTCTCAGAAAGGTATTTATGCTCAATATTTCCAAGATACCGACACAAAAGCATATCGTCTCCAAAACTTATGCAAAATCAATAAAGATGCTGATTTAGAATTACTCGGAAAGAGTGTTGAATTACTTGCTCTTCGTCATCCTATCCTTAGATCTGCATTTACTGTTTTAAAATCCACAGGTACAATCAAACAGGTTATTCTTGAAAACAGAATGCCGGAGTTCCATATTCTTACACAAAACTCTCTATACTCAAAAGATCTTTTAGAGCATATTGTTAATGAATACTCAAACAAATCTCTTGATTTACAGACGGATTCTCTTTTCAGAATTGCTATCATTGATTTTACAGACAAACGTTTTATGCTTATGCATTCCCACCACATCATTCTTGATGGTTGGTGTTTACCTGTGCTTGTTAATGATTTACAGAAATATTACGGTAAATTATCTGATGGTATGAGTGTTGAAGCATTATCAAACGAAATTAACAAAGAATCTTCTGAGGAAACCTCCTATGCTCAGTATGCTAATTGGCTCAGAAAACAGAATGACAACTCCGTAACTGAATATTGGCATAATCTGTTTACAGATTGCTCTCCGGCTCATATTTTTGGCAAAGAAAAGAAAAATCAGGGCAAGAACGAAAATATTATCACATTCAGAACACCATTAAGCTCTGGTTTATCCCAGCAAATTGAGCAATTTGCAAAAAACAATAAGGTTTCCCCCAACACAGTTTTTGAAACCGCATTCAGCATAGCATTACAGAAATACGCAGGCTGTGATGAAATCATCTTTGATAAGATAATTTCAGGCAGAAGCATTCCCTTAAAAAATATCGAAAACACAGTCGGACCTTTCATAAATACCGTTCCTGTCAGAATTAAGAGTGATGCATCAAGCACATTTGCAGATTTATTGGAAGAAATACAAAGCCAAACTATAACTGCCAATAAATATGGTATTTTACCACTCACAGATATTTACAAGACTTGCGGAATAGACACCAAGTCTGTTGACGCACTGTTCGTTTTCGAAAACTACTACATCGGAGATATTTCTGATATTTCTAAAGGTGCCCTTTCCCCTGAGCTCATCTCCTTTGACGAACAAACAGAATTCAATCTGACTGTTACAATAATCAAAGAGAATAACCGCTACTATATCAGAACATCTTACGCAAATGAAATATATACCGAAACAGAAATTTCAAGCTTTGTTGACGGTTATCTTTCTATCCTTTCATCATC
>JAZSBY010000085.1:0-18852 GCA_045602655.1 Candidatus Fimenecus sp.
CTTCGTTCGTTGCTACGCAACCTTTCGCATTTATATGTCCCTTTTGCTACGCAAAAGATGGACTATGTGGTTTCGATTACCTAAAAAATAAATGCCCCAAAATGGGACATTTATTTAATGGTGGAGATGGTGGTAATCGAAACCACGTCCGAAAATCTATTCCTGAAACTTTCTACGAGTGTAGTTTATCTACTATATTTCCCTACATGACAGCCGACAAACAGGCATTCAGTTCGGTAGCCCTGTGATGTGTGACGGACTACAAGGCGGTTATCCGTTCACATTTACTGCTAAATGACACTCCGTACCGGGCCGCAGTTCTCCCGGGGGAATGCTCGCTGCTAATTAAGCAGCAAGAAGTACTTTTTCGTTTTTGTCGTTTATTTTTATAAACCGTCCGTTTTATAGTGGTCAGACTCCACTACTCGCTTATCGCAGTTCAAAATCCCCGTCGAAATCCTTTCATCCCCGTATGCGTAGCAACTAAATATTTCACTGCGTGAAATGTGAAATTACTTCGTAGTGAATTTGTCTTTGACAGTGAAATTGCTACGCAGAGAAATATTAAATTTCACTTTTGCGATAGCAAAAATTTCACTATTGAAAATAATTTCACTTTGAATAAAATTCAAAATTTCACCAATAAATACAAGTTGTATTTTGTTAAGGTTTGGAGAATTATAGGGGATGCTGACGCATCCAATTTTATCTTAAACGTTCTTTTAATGAGCGTTCGATAGTTCTTTGGGCTTCTTTTTTAGCAGCAACATCACGCTTATCGTAAAGCTTTTTACCTTTACAAAGACCAACCTGAACTTTTGCACGACCTTTTTTAAAGTAGATTGATAAGGGAATAAGAGTCAGTCCCTCTTGCTTCGTTGTACCCAAAAGTCGCATAATCTCTTTCTTGTGCATCAGGAGTTTACGAACTCTCATAGGGTCACGGTTGAAGATGTTTCCGTGGTCATAAGGGCTAATATGCATACCGTTTACAAAGATTTCACCTTCAACGATACTGCACCAGGCATCCTTAAGGTTGCATTTACCCTGACGAAGTGACTTAACCTCCGTACCAACAAGCTCAATACCTGCTTCAAAACTCTCAATTACGAAATAATCGTGGAGAGCTTTTTTATTTTGTGCAATTGTAGTATTTGTATTTTTCTCTGCCATGATTATTCCTCCTTTTGAGTTTTATGGCGGAGAACAGACCCCGCCCAAGTGATATTATAACAGACTTCTGCCTTGTAATGCTCTGGAAAGTGTTACCTCATCTGCATATTCAAGGTCACTGCCAACAGGAATACCATATGCCAAACGACTTACTTTAATTCCCATTGGTTTTAAAAGTCTTGCAATATACATTGCAGTTGCTTCACCCTCGGCAGTTGGATTAGTAGCCATAATAACCTCGTTGACATTGTCGTCTGCCATTCTTTGAATCAGCTCTTTAATACGGATATTGTCAGGGCCAACACCATTCATAGGGGAGATAACGCCGTGCAAAACATGGTAAGTACCTTTGTACTCGTGGGTACGCTCAAATGCAGTAACATCTCTTGGGTTTTCGACAACGCAGATTACTGAGTTATCACGATTTGCATTACTGCAGATACCGCATTTTTCACCCTCGGTAAGATTACAACAGATATTGCAGGTGTGTATATTAGTATGGGCATTATTTATGGCGTCAACAAGGCTTTTTGTGCCTTCATCGTCAAGACCGAGAATATAATATGCCATTCTCTCCGCCGATTTTACACCGACAGAGGGCATTTTTCGAAATTCTTCAATCAATTTTTCCAAGGATAAGATTGCCATAATGCCTGTGCTCCCAAAAGTTAGTTGAAATTAAAATCCAAGTCCCGGAAGGTTCATTCCGCCTGTGATTTTGCCCATTTCTCTTTCTGCAGTTTCATCTGCTTTTCTCATTGCCTCGTTAACAGCTGCAACAAGCAAATCCTCAAGCATTTCTACATCTTCAGGGTCAACAACATCCGGTTGAATTTTAACTGAAACAACCTGATGTTTACCGTTAACCGTAACATCAATTGCTCCGCCACCTGCAGATGCATTGTATTCAGCCTCTTCACATTCCTGCTGAACACGTGCCATATCTTCCTGCATTTGTTGAAGGCGTTTCATCATATTTGCCTGTCCGCCTTGATTTGGGATTCTTGCTTTCATTTTTTATTCCTCCTCGATTTTTACACCAAGACTTTTTGCCTTTGATACAAGGTCAGAAAGTGGATTTTTTTGAGTTTCCTCCTGCTTGTTGTTATAAACAGCAAGAGTATATGTTTTGCCCGTTACTTCTGCAACGGCACTTTTTATAGTTTTAGAATAGTCACCTGTTTTAAGATAAAGCTCAAGAACAGGAGAGCCTTTGATGAGCAAATATTTATCCTGATGGATAAATGCACTTGAGCCGGTGAGCATAGCAATTAAGCTCTTATCCTGCGAGAAAAGTTTTTCAAGAACCTCGGGCCAACTGCCGAAAGGAACAGTTCCTGTATTCTTAGGAACAATTCTTTCTTCCTGTGGGGCAGGTGGTGGTTCCGGAAGAGGAGTTTCTTCCTTTTCAGGCTCTTTCTTTTCTTCTGCAACAGGGGGTGGGGTTTCTACAACCTTTTCAGGTTTTGCTTCTGTTTGTATTGGTGCAGGAGCAGGAGTTTCTGTCTTAACTGTGATTTTCCCCCACGCAACTGCACTTTCAAGTTCACTGAGTCTGCGAAGAACGGAATTCATATCTGCATCAAGACTTGGTGTGCAAAGACGGATAATGCAAAGCTCGGCACTTGTTCTTCTGTTTGCACCTTGTTTCATTGTGGATGCGGATGCAGTAAGCACATCAATGCAGGACATAATTGTTGCAAGGGTCGTTTTAGCACTTTGTTGACGGATAATCTCGATTTCACCTTGTGAACAGATAATCATATCCTGAAAATTCTTAACAGCCTTTGAAACCATAAGATTTCTGAAATGGCTTGTAAGTTCAGTTATAAGCCTTTCCATATCGCAGGAGTCATTATATAACTTATTAACAACCTCCAATGCTTTTGCAGCATCTTTTTCCAAAATACAATCGCAAAGCTCAAAAATATGTTCTCTACCTGCAAGACCTGCACTATTGGCAACAACTGCAGAGTCAATTACACCTTCATAAGAAGAACAACGGTCCAAAAGTGAAAGAGCATCACGCATAGCACCGTCTGCAATACGAGCAATAAGCATAGCACCATCGTCAGAAATATGAAGATTTTCTTTCATAGCAACTTCTTTAAGTCTTTCTGCGATTGCTTCAGGCGGTATTCGCTTGAAATCAAACCTTTGACAACGAGAAAGAATCGTTGAAGGTAATTTGTGAACCTCGGTAGTTGCAAGAATAAAAATTACGTGTGCAGGTGGCTCTTCAAGAGTTTTGAGAAGAGCATTAAAAGCACCGATAGAAAGCATGTGCACTTCGTCGATAATATAAACTCTGTATTTTGCATTTGCAGGAGTAAAATTTGCTTCCTCACGCAAGTCACGGATGTTATCAACACCATTGTTTGACGCGGCGTCGATTTCAATTATATCGAGAATAGCACCTGAATCAATACCGTTACAGATTTCACAGTTATTGCAGGGATTTCCGTCGTGGGAATCAATACAGTTAACTGCTTTTGCAAGGATTTTTGCACAGGAGGTTTTACCGGTTCCGCGAGAACCTGTAAAAAGATATGCGTGACTTGTTTTGCCTGTTTTTACAGCATTTTCAAGTGTTTTTGTAATATGCTCCTGACCAACCACATCAGTAAAGGTTGAAGGACGATATTTACGATAAAAAGCACGATACATAACTTTTCCTCCTTTGGTATCAAAAATGCCTTAACTCAGTCATGTGTCGTGCAGGCAGACTGTGGCGCCCGATGCAAACCGTTTAATGCTGCTCGGTTCCCCGCCTGACATGGTTCACGGCGCTTCGCCGCACAGGACCCACACGGCACACGACTGAATTAAGGCAAATTTATTTTGTCAAGTAATTATACTATATATGTGACACAATTTCAAGAGAAAAATATATACTATTTTTGTTGTAGATAAAAAGATTTTGTGATAAAATCAATATATATAAATAAACTAATTATTTTATGGAGAAGAAAAGATGTTCAACATAATTCCGCAACCGGTCAGCATATTCGTAAATCAAAGCAAAAAAGGGTTTACTCTTCATACGGGGACAACTATTTCACCTTACTCTTTTACTGAAGATTTAATAAAATTTTCAAAGAAACAATTTGGTAAAAAGATTATTATGCATGAAGATACCGGTGAAGAAAGAAGTATTATATTAAAACTTGATGACAGTATTGAGCACGAAGAAGGATATACCATAAAGTGTGAAAACCGTAGAGTTTTTATAAATGCAAAAACTGAGTCTGGTCTTTTCTATGGCTTGCAGACATTAAAACAAATGCTTTTGCAGACGGAAGGTAAAATTCCTTATGTGGAAATTGCTGATTATCCTCGTTTTGCCTACCGTGGATATATGCTTGACTGTGGAAGATATTTTTATACTGTTGATGAAGTAAAAAGAATAGTTGACCTTATGGCACTTCATAAATTAAATGTTCTTCATTGGCATTTAACAGAGGACCAGGGTTGGCGAGTTGAAATAAAGAAATATCCGCTCCTTACAGAAAAAGGCTCAAAAAGAAGCCATACAAACTTTAATAACAAGCCTCATGGAGGATATTATACACAGGAAGATATAAGAGAAATTGTCGCATATTGTCACGAGAGAAAAATAAAGGTTATTCCCGAATTCGATGTACCGGGGCACATGGTGGCTGCAATTTCTTGTTATCCCTATCTTTCCTGTCTTGACCGTGATTTAGAGGTTGCAACACATTGGGGTGTTAAACACGATATTCTTTGTGCAGGTAAAGAAAGTTCATACAAATTTGTCTATGATGTACTTGATGAGCTTATGGAGCTTTTCCCTGACAAAATTATCCATATCGGAGGGGACGAAGCAGTAAAAATGCGTTGGAAAAATTGTCCTCATTGTCAAAAAGCAATTAAGGAAAACGGGCTTAAAGATGAAGACGATTTGCAGATGTTCTTTATGAGCAAGGTCAATGAATATCTTGAAAGCAAGGGATATTCTTCCATTATGTGGAATTTCGATACAACCGGCGGTACAGAAAAACTAAGCACAAACATTATGTGGGATGTCTGCGGAATGGGTAAGGATGACAAGTTAATCAGGGAGGAAATTAAACGCGACAGAAAGATGATTAACACAAAATGCTATCCCTATTATTTCGATTTTCCCTATGGTTGGAATACTCTTAAAATGGTTTGTGATGATGACGGTGCGTTGACGGAGAAGGATGAAGAAACCATGGGAATTGAGGCACAGATGTGGACAGAATATGTGCCCAATATGAAGCGGTTGGAGTTTTTAACATTCCCTCGTCTTGGTGCTATGGCAGAAAATGCTTGGGCAGAGAAGGATTTCCCATCATTCTCAACTTTTATTCATAAAGCACCGGATTATTATAAGTTGTTGGATTTTTATGATGTGCAGTATGCACCACTCAAAAAAGCTTGTCCGTCATTTATATATAAACACGCATCTTCGCTTTGGTTTAAACGCAGGGTTTTACATTGGGAAGGATTGCACAATTTAATTGACGATAAGAAAGCCGAAAGGGAAGCGGCCAATCTTAAAGCAAAATTGGAAAAACAAAAGGGTTAAATATAAATAAGAGGTGTTATACGAAATGAAAAAGTATGTACTTGCTCTTGACCAGGGCACAACAAGTTCACGCGCTATTCTTTTTGACAGAAAGGGAAATATCTGTTATAAAGCACAGCACGAATTCACACAGATTTATCCTCACACGGGTTGGGTTGAGCACAATCCGATGGAAATTCTTTTTTCTCAACTCCAATCAGTTATGGAGGTGTTGGCTCAAAGTAAGGCAACGGTTGAGGATATTGCTTCAATAGGCATCACAAATCAGCGAGAAACAACTATTGTATGGGATAAATCTTCAGGAAAACCTGTTTATAATGCAATCGTTTGGCAATGCAGAAGAACTGCAGATATGTGCGAAAAAATTAAGGCAGACGAGGAATTGACAAAATATATAAAGGACCATACAGGCCTTGTTGTGGATGCTTATTTCTCCGCTACAAAAATCAAGTGGATTCTCGACAATGTTGAGGGTGCAAGAGAGTTGGCAGAAAAGGGACAGCTTCTTTTCGGCACGGTTGAAACTTGGCTTATCTGGAATCTCACAGGTGGTGCTGTTCATATTACTGACTACTCAAATGCTTCAAGAACAATGCTTTTTGATGTTGATAAGCTTTGTTGGGATGAGTATCTTTGTGAAAAACTGGATATTCCTATGTCGATGCTTCCTAATTGTGAGCCGTCAAGCAAGGTTTACGGTAAGGTTGCAAAGAGCGTTATGGGTGTTGAGGAATTGGCAGGAGTGCCGATTTCAGGTGCAATCGGTGACCAACCTGCTGCACTTTTCGGTCAGGGATGTTTCGAAAAAGGTCAGGCAAAGAATACATACGGTACAGGTTGCTTCTTACTTATGAATACAGGTGAAAAGAGAGTTGAGTCAAAGAATAATCTTGTTACCGGTGTTGCTTGGGGACTTGACGGAAAAGTAACTTATGCTATTGAGGGTTCAGCCTTTAATGCGGGTTCAGTTATTAAATGGCTTCGCGATGATTTACAGCTTATTCCATCTGCTCGTCGTTGTGATGAACTTGCTGAAAGTGTTCCGAATGCAAATGGTGTATATTTTGTTCCTGCTTTCACAGGTCTTGGTGCACCTTATTGGGATATGTATGCTCGTGGTACAATTGTAGGTCTTACTCGTGGTGCTACTGCTGCACATATTTGTCGTAGTGTTCTTGAAGCAATCGCATACCAGATGACAGATTTGCTTGAGGCTATGAAGCAGGATTCGGATATCCAGCTTGCCGAGCTTCGTGTTGATGGTGGTGCGTCTGTAAGCAATATTATGATGCAGATTCAGGCAGATATGATAAGAACAAGAGTCAACAGACCTAAAATGGTTGAAACAACTGCAATCGGTGCTGCTTATCTTGCAGGTCTTGCAGTTGGCTTCTGGAAAGATACTGATGAAATCGAAAAAATCCGTGAGGTTGACAAGGTGTTTGAGCCTATAATGGATATTGAAAAACGCGAAAAGAGATATCGCGGATGGCTTCGTGCAGTTGAACGCTCAAGAGATTGGGTTGAACATTGATGGCAAAAATCTTAATGTTTCGCACATCTGAAAAACTGACAGAGCATTTTTTAGAGCATGGCGAAGAAACAAAATGCAGTTCGGCAGAAGAATATCTTATTAAAGCTAATGAGGTAATACAAAATCCTGATGCAAAATTCAAGTACGAAACCGACGAGTGGGATAATGACAAAATCTATTATCTTTCTGCAACGGGCGAGATAGTGTTTGTATCAACAGACGGATATATCAGGACATACTTTATCGCTGATGACGAATATTTTGAATGTCAGTAGATGATAAAACAACATTATAAAAACCCAAACCCCCATCGGAGTAACCGATGGGGGTTCCTTTTTCACCCGCCACAAGGACGGGATATAACCTATATAAGACTTGAGTATAATAACATAAATTGAAAATCTTGTCAAATGTATAGACAGAATTCATCTATCCTGCATTCTCCTCCAATGGAAAAGGTATTGTTGAGCAATACCCTCAGTTCCTTTTGTGCATTCAGGCAGACCGTTAGGATACATCTCTGACATTATGCGTTTTACCCAGACATCTATGGGAAACGCCTCGATTTTATGGAATCCGTAAAGCAAAGTGCATTCTGCAACTTTTGCACCAACGCCCTTGATTTTTTGTAATTCCTCTCTGCCGAATTCAATAAGATTTTCATTGATTTTGGCAAAATTAACTTCACCGCTTGCCACTTTCCGTGCAGCATCAATTATGTATTTTGCCCTGAATCCTGCTCTTAAAGGTGCTAAATCATCAACTGTGAGTTTTGATAACATCTCAGCGGTAGGAAAACTCTTTTTGCCACTTTCACCTTCGCCGAATTCCTCGCAAAGGCGTTCGATGATGCCTTTAATTCGTGGAATGTTATTGTTTTGAGAGATTATGAACGAGCAAAGTGCCTCCCAAGGCTCTTGGCGGAGAATTCTGATACCGGGGAACTCTGTAACGGCAGTTTTTAAGTGTTCGTCATCGTAGGATGAGAGAATTCTTTCGTAATCGCAATCAAGGTCAAAGTAGCTTGACCAGATGGCTTTAAAGTCCTCTTCCGTGCAATTGTAGAAGACGATTTCACCTTCTGTCTGTTCTATTTTCAAATATTTTCCGTATGCTACGCCTTCCCAGATATTGCCTTTGTTAGTCCAACGGAATGCTTGACCACAGTCAAGACAAAGAGCTAAATCAAAGATTTCCGGGCAGGGGATTCGATAATTGTTTTCCATAAAAAAGTCCTTTACAAAATAGACAAAAATAATAAGATTTTCTATTAAAAAGTGCTAATGTGAAATTGCACAAAATTTTTAGATAAAAAGTGAATACACTATGTTCCAAAATGTATAAAATGTCAAGGTTTTACAACAAATTGTATTTGATAAACTTTTAACAAATTTTTTATTACAATGTTGAAAAGTGGGTAAAAGCCCGTCAAAACTGCGATTTTGAGCCAAGTTATAAACATTTTCAACAGAGTTTTCGACAATTTCGTTGAAAAGCCATTTATACTTTTTGTATAAAAACAAATGAAATAATTTTTGTGAAAAATCCCATATTGACAAATTTTTCTATAATATTATGCACAAAAAACAGTATAAAATTGACTAAAAAAATTAAAGATAATCTTAAAAATAAATAAATTTCTGTGAGGATAAAAATATGGTCAAAGGTGTCAATCGTCAAGTTCTTGAAATACACGAAACAGGCTGTGAGTATTTTGAAAAGGCTCTATTCTTTGTTAAGCCTGAATTCAGCGGAGAAAATGAAAATAAACTTAAATCAAAAGCTACAATTTCCGCTTTTAAAACAGTAACTGTCCCAAAGACAAGAAAACAGAAAATAAAAGGCCGAGTGCTGTATTTTCTGGAAATGGCAGCCTCGGCAGGGGTTGGTGCAATCTTGACTGCACTTCTTATAAAATAATTAAATTCTTTGGTGCATTTGTGAGATTTCTGCAGCCATCAGCTGTGATGAGTGCCATATCCTCAATTCGCACACCAAATTTTTCGGGAATATAAATTCCAGGCTCAACAGTAACGATATTGCCTGCCTGCAAAATACTGTCAGAAGCAGGAGAGAGATTGGGGAATTCGTGTATTTCCACACCAACACCGTGACCTGTTGAGTGGGAGAAATACTGTCCGTAGCCTGCGTCACGAATAACTGAACGGGCAAATTCGTCACCACTTTTGCAGGAAATACCTGCTTTTATGTTGTTAAGGCAATTCATTTGTGCTTTAAGTACAGTATCATAAACATTTTTCATCTCGTCAGTTGCAAAACCGACAGCAACGGTACGAGTCATATCACTATGATAACCGTTAATCAGTGTACCGAAATCCATTGTGATAAAATCGCCGTTTTCTATCTTTTTGTTGCCTGGTACACCGTGGGGCATTGATGAGTTTTTACCACTTACTGCGATAGTTTCAAAAGAAAGACCCTCACCGCCATTACGGAGCATATAAAAGTCAAGCATAAGGGCAATTTCTTTTTCTGTAATGCCAACTTTTATGTTTTTAAGAATATGGTCAAAAGCATCCTCAGCAATTCGCTGTGCTTTAACGATGCACTCAACTTCACTTTCGGTTTTTATTGAACGGAGAGTGTTTATAAGTGTGTCAAGGGTTGTGTCTGTTGAAATGCTTGTATTTTTAAGTACACCTTTAAGTGAATTGTATGTAGAAACTGTCATTCTTGTTGACTCAACGAGAAGATGACGACAACCCATTTCACCTAAAATCTCTGCAATCTGCGGATAAGCTTTGCCTAAAAGCATTACCTCACTATTGGTGATTTGTTTTTCGGCTGCTTCAATATATCTTCCGTCAGTGATGAAAACTGAACGGTCTGCTGATACCAATAAAAATCCGTCAGAAGACTCAAAACCTGTAAAATACTTGCGATTTTCAGGGGAGATTATCAAGGCACAATATCCACTGCCTTTTTCTGAAATTAACTTTTGTAAATCCTTAATCATAGTAACCATATCCGTGTAACTTTTCAAATTCTTTGATTATTGGTGCTGCCTTTTTGCGTCGGGTTGCATAAAAAACAGGGAAACGGGTTTTACCGGGTAGTGCATCAACAAGAATTGAGATTGCACCACAATTGTTTGCAGCCATAACATCCGCGAATATCTGGTCGCCAATCATAGCAAATTCATTTGTTTTAACACCCATCATTTTTGCACCTTGAATAAGAGTATGTGGTTTTGGCTTCTTGGCATTCGCAATAAAGGGAAGTCCAAGAGCTTTTGAAACGATTTTTGGACGACGGGGTACAGCATTTGAAATTATCATAGCCTTAATACCTGACCCCTGTATTTTTTTAAGCCAAAGGTCAAGCCCGTCAATGCAATTTGTCCTGCCGTCATTACAGATAGTGTTGTCAATGTCAAGAGCAATTGCCCTTGCTCCCATTTTCTGTAAATCTTCAACTGTGATGTCAAGAACACTCTTGTATCGGTATTTAGGCATAGGTGAAACCATAGAATTCTCCTTAAATAAAAAAATAGTGGGCATTCGGAACGCCCACTTTCTTTTTCAGAACATAACCCAAAAAAGCGAAAGATTATTTAAACTTACGCTTACGGGCAGCCTCAGACTTCTTCTTTCTCTTAACAGAAGGCTTTTCATAATGCTCTCTTTTGCGTACTTCCTGAATTACGCCGTCACGAGAAGTCTGTCTCTTAAATCTTCTGAGAGCACTTTCCAAGGACTCATTTTCTTTAACTTTTACCTGACTCATTAAAAATCCCTCCCTTATACATTGGGATACATTTTGTATTATACAACACCAAAAGTCAACTGTCAACAGTTTTTTTGGCATATTTTTTACAACACTTCCTTGCTTTCGGGATGTTCTTGGTATTCAGTCACATAAATTTGAATTTGTCGGGATGTTTTCGATACACCAAATGAGTTGTAATGCAGGGTCGGGTAAATCTCGCCAGCCCCTACAATTTACCAAATTGATAAAATCATAATTTCGAATTTCGCATTTCGAATTCAGTTCGACAAACTCCAATTTGTCGAACTCTTTTTATAGGGTCGGTGCTAATATCCTCTAATTATTCATCAATAAGTTTTATATCTTTTTTGTTAATTTTCCGTAGACTACGCCAAGTTTTTTACCGTAGAATTTTCTCTTTTTCTTTTCTTCTTCGGTAAGTTCAGGTACGATAATCGGCTTTTTAAGGCTTTCCATTTTGCCGTCGTCAAGAATAAATGCCTGAGTTAAGCAAATACCGCCGTTGCCCTTGAGTTGTGCACGGACATAGCAAGAAATTTTGTCGCTATGTTCATCAAGTGTGATTGTTGAGACAATTTCACCATCATCTTCTCTTGTTTCAGTTTTAATTGTAACACCATCGGCAATCCAGTCGATTTCCTTGCAGTTGATACCTTTAATAGTTATTGTATCCTTTTCGTCATCAACCGTGATTTCAGTAACTCTTGGACAAATACCATTACCGACAAAGTCCTCGCCTAACTCATTTTTTGCATAACGGGCAATTGAGAAGAATGTGCCCGTTTCCATAGCGTTACGGAGATTCTGGAGTGAATATTCGGGAAGAATGAAATCCATAAATGCTGTGTCAATCTGGTCAACCTGATGAGCATCACTGTTAGCAAAACCGAAAACCTTGCGACCATGTGGAGTAAGGAGTTTTAAAAGATTATCCCAGAGAATTCTGTCACAGCGATTTGGAATATCGTACATATTAAGCACTTCAATACCCATACAAGAAGGGTATTTGTTAATAAGATTTGCAAAGAAATGAATATTTTCGGGTTTGTCTGCACAGTCAGGTCTTTTCCACGACTGCAACAAGTCTGTCGGGTGGTTGATATGGGATATACCACCACTTTTTTCAATCAATTCAAGTGGGATTTCATAGTCAAATTCAATACCCTGAACACCCTCATAAGCATTGTCTGTAAAATATCCGTTAACATGGTTTTTCATAATGGTAAACATATTGCATTCAATGGCATTTGGCACATCCTGAAGTCCACGCTTTTTTGTTCTTAAGCCTTTTTCTGTTTTATATGTACCGTTTTTTATTGCTTTATACTGGGGTTCCGTAAGGTAACTGCGTTTCCCGTGCCAAAGGTATTGGAAATTGAAAAATGGAATATGAGTTGGCTTTTCGTTCCAGGGTTTACCTAAAATTCCGTGTTCTGCAAAGGCGACAATATCAAAGTCAAGGTCGTAAAAACCCATAATCATATCTGTCATTGTGTCGTTTGCATCGCTATATGTTGAGTGTGTGTGCAGGTTTGTTTTATAGTGATTCTCCATATCACCCAAAAGGGAAGTAACGCTCTCATAAGGATTCGTAATTTTGTAGCTCATAAAAACACTCCGATTTCGTTCCATATAATGTATATATTTTACTATATAAAATATAACACTTCAACACGGTGTTGTCAAATGTGAGGATTGTTAAGCAGATTATAATTTATATATTACTTTATCCTTTGTTTTATAGGCACGAATTTTTCGTGGGGTGGTACACGATATTTTAGTGGGGTGGTACACGATTTTCTCGTGGGGTAGTACACGAATTTTTCGTGGGGTTCAGTTTTGTCATCTTATATAAAATGAAGAATTGCAAATTTGAATCATCCCGATAAACACCAATTTGTTTAAATCTTTTTAGTTTTTTACGATATGTTCACTTCGTTCTCGGGATATTTTTGTTACACAAAAGCGATATGTTTTATAAAAATAAAAAATATTATTGACAACCGGGAAAATTGTGTTATAATAACAGAGCAAAATAAAGCAGAACAGTAATTGTGTTCTCACCCGTCGGCTTCGAGTTGACCGGTCAATACTTTCTGAAAAGTTTGATTTGTAATGGTGCGGGCAGAATTTCTGTCCGCATTTTTAATTTCGCCCAAGGGCTATGAGAGGTGTTTATTTATCAGTACCAAAGAATTGCAAATCAATGAAGAAATTCGCGACAAGGAAATAAGAGTTATTACCGACGAAGGTGAACAACTTGGAATTATGTCTGCAAAGGATGCTTTAAAGGAAGCGGAAAAACGCAGCCTTGACCTTGTAAAAATTGCCCCAAATGCTCAGCCACCGGTTTGTAAAATTATGGACTACGGCAAGTATCGTTTTGACAAGGCAAAGAAAGAAAAAGAAGCAAAGAAGAATCAGAAGGTTATTGAAACAAAAGAAATCAGACTTTCTGTAAACATTGATACTCATGACTTTGATACAAAGGTAAACCATGCTCTTAAATTCCTTAAGGCAGGTAACAAAGTAAAGGTTTCAATCCGTTTCAGAGGCCGTGAAATGGCACATGCTCATTTGGGCAACGGTATTATGGACCGTTTCGCTGTTGCAGTTGAAGAATTAGGTAATGTTGACAAGCCAGCAAAACTTGAAGGTCGTCAGATGCTTATGTTCCTTTCCCCTAAAGGTGCGAAATAAGGTAGTATAATTTATTAGGAGGATATTATTATGCCAAAGATTAAAACACATAGCGGAGCTAAGAAAAGATTTAAGCTTTCAAAGAACGGCAAGCCAATCAGAGCACACGCTAACAAGTCTCACATCTTAACAAAGAAGAGTACAAAGAGAAAAAGAGGACTTCGTCAGACAGCTGTTGCTGATAAGACAAACACAGCACAGATTAAGCGTCTTATTCCTTATAAGTAAACGAAGCGTGAAAAACGCATAAATGTATCTATTCAATCGGAGGTAAAGAGAAATGGCACGTGTTAAAGGTGCGATGATGACTCGCAAAAGAAGAAATAAAGTATTAAAACTCGCTAAGGGTTACTATGGTTCAAAGAGCAAACTTTTCAGAACTGCAAAACAGGCAGTTATGAAGAGCGGAAACTATGCTTATATTGGTAGAAAGCAGAAGAAACGTGATTTCAGAAAGCTTTGGATTACAAGAATTTCAGCTGCTTGCAAGATGAATGGTATGAACTACTCAACATTCATCAACGGTCTTAAAAAAGCTGGTATTGACCTTAACAGAAAGATGCTTTCAGAGATTGCAATTGCAGACCCTGCAGCATTCACAGCACTTACAGAAAAAGCAAAAGAAGCACTTAAATAATCTATTAACCACGCATGAGGAAACTCCCTCGCGCGTGGTTTTTCCGTTTTTTAAATTATGTTTGATATTGTAATAAATGCAAAGAATAACCCGAAAATCAAAGAAGTAAAATCTCTCCTGACATCAAGTAAAGACAGAAAAAGCAGCGGACTTTTCGTAGTAGAAGGTATCCGTTTGTGTTATGATGCCCTTCTAAGTGAATGCGAAATCGAAACAGTTTTCTGCACTGAAAACTGTGCCGAAAAATTTAGTGATGAAATCACGTCTTTAAAAGGCAAATGCAAGGCTTTTTATACTGTCAGCAACGATGTTTTAAAGGCGATAAGTGATACTGTAACACCCCAGGGTGTGGTTTGCACAGTAAAGGTGAAACAGAATAGCTTTGAATATGCAAACGGAAAAAAATATATTGCCCTTGACACTGTTCAAAACCCCGATAATCTCGGTGCGATTTCTCGTACTGCTGAGGCTTTGGGACTTGACGGAATGGTGATTTGTGGCGGTTGTGATATTTATAATCCCAAGGCATTAAGAGCCTCAATGGGTGCTCTTTTCAGACTTCCCGTTTGCATTTGTAAGAATCTTGAAGACGAGATTGCAAAATGCGAAAAATTGGGCATAAATACATTTGCAACTGTTCCTGACAGGGATGCAAAAAGTGTTGTCACCGTTGATTTTTCAAAAGGTGGAATGTGCATAATCGGTAACGAGGGAAACGGTGTTACAAAAGAGATTATCGAAAAATGCACAGAAAAGATTACAATAAAAATGGATGGTAGGGCAGAATCTTTAAATGCTGCTTCTGCCGCATCAATAATTATGTGGGAAATGGCACGATGAATTACGATTTGTATTGGATTTGGATGTCCTGCGGACTTGGTGCAGGAGCATCCTGCCTTGATTTAATTTCATATTATGAGTGGAATCCACAGGAAATCTATGGTTCAAGTTTCAATGCGATTTTTTCTCTTGATGTCCTTACTAAACGACAGGTAGAAAAACTTAAAAGTTTTTCGTTGGAAGAAGCACAGAAGATACTTGATACTGTAAATGTCAAGGGTTGGAAGGTTATTACTCCGTCAAGCAGGTATTATCCGCACAATCTCCTTACTTTACAGGATTTACCATTGGTGCTGTATGTTGAGGGTGACGAAACAGTGCTCACAAACGATATGTCCGTTTCCATTGTGGGTGCAAGAAAGGCATCGGATTACGGAAAATCCGTTGCAAGAGCCTTGTCCTCGGCATTGTCTGAAACAGGATTTACTATTGTTTCAGGTGGTGCTTTGGGAATTGACAGTGCTGCTCACCAAGGTGCTCTTGATGAGGGCGGAAAGACTGTTTGTGTATTAGGTTGTGGTCTAGGGACAAATTATCTTATGGATAATAAACCCTTACGGGATAAAATCGTAGAAAAAGGTGCTTTGGTTACGGAGTTTCCGCCATTCACCCCTGCAAGTCGTATTACCTTTCCCTTAAGGAATCGTATTATATCGGGAATCACCTTGGGTACGATTGTTGTTGAAGCAGGTGAGCGAAGTGGTTCACTCATCACTGCAAGATGTGCTCTTGAACAGGGTAGGGATGTGTTTGCTGTGCCGGGAGATTTAGTAAGTTCATCATTTTTGGGAACAAATAATCTTATCCGTAATGGTGCAACTCCTGTATTTTCGCCCAACGATATTTTAGAGGCGTATTATTTTCGTTATCCCGATGTGTTCAACAGTGAAAAGCGATTCGCTGATGATGAAATAATAAAAAGAGCACAGAGGTATCTTACAAATCAGGAAACACACAATGCAGAAGCCAAACCTCAAGCAGTTCCGTTGACAAAAAGTGTTAAAAAAGCAGTACCTGACTACTTGACGGATAATGCAAAAAGAGTTTATGATTTTTTAGGTGAAAAACCAAGTCATATAGACGAAATTATAAATAATTGCGGACTTACAACGGAAAAAACCTTGTCTGCAATAACCGAACTTGAAATTTACGGTCTTGTCACACAATTAAGTGGCAGGCGTTATAAAATATAAATATAAACAAAAAATAGGATGATGATATATGTCAAAACTTGTAATTGTTGAGTCGCCTTCAAAGGCAAAAAGCATTCAGAAATACCTTGGAAAAGACTATAATGTTGTGTCTTCAAAAGGTCATATCCGTGATTTACCTGCTGCAAAGTTAAGTGTTGATGTTAAAAACGACTTTGCACCCAAATATGCAGTAATCAAGGGTAAGGAAAAACTTGTAAAAGAACTGAAAGAACTTGCAGAAAAGTCAGAAGCAGTTATTCTCGCAGCCGACCCTGACCGTGAGGGAGAGGCTATTTCTTGGCATCTTGCAACACTTCTTGACCTCGATATGAACGAGAATAATCGTGTAAAGTTCAACGAAATCAATAAAACAAGTGTTACAAAGGGTATCGAACACCCTGAAAAAATAGATTTGGATTTGGTAAATGCTCAACAGGCTCGTCGCATCCTCGACAGACTTGTGGGTTACACATTAAGTCCGTTTATTTCACAGAAAATCCGTCGAGGACTCTCTGCAGGTCGTGTACAGTCGGTTGCAGTAAGGCTTGTCGTTGACCGTGAAAACGAAATCAGAGCATTTAATCCGGAGGAGTATTGGACACTTGATGCTAAAATGCTTGCTCCGTCATCTAAAAAAGCATTTAAGGCACAGTTTACAGGCGAAGAAACCGGTAAGGTTAAAATTACAAATAAAGAGCAGAGTGATATGTATTTAGCTCGTCTTGACGGTGCTGAATATACTGCAACATCTGTTAAAAAAGGCGTTCGTCGTCGTCAACCTGCACCACCTTTCACAACATCAACAATGCAGCAGGAAGCATCCCGTAAGCTTAATTTCCAGGCAAGAAAAACAATGAAAGTCGCTCAGGAGCTTTACGAAGGTGTTGAGGTTAAGGGGTTTGGTTCCGTGGGTCTTATTACCTATATGAGAACTGACTCTCTCCGCATTTCAGAGGAATCAAGAGCAGCGGCAAACGATTATATCAAAAATACTTTTGGTGAAGAATATCTTCCTGAAAAGCCAAGATATTTCAAGACAAAGGCAAATGCACAGGATGGTCATGAGGCTATTCGTCCGACAATGATGGCAATTACCCCTGAAGTGGCAAAATCAAGCCTTACAACTGACCAATATAAACTTTACAATCTTATCTGGAAGCGATTTGTTGCATCTTTGATGGCAAACTGTGTTCAGGATACTGTTAAGGCAGAAATCACAGGTGCAAATGAGGCGGATAAAGCAAACGGAAAATTTGTAACATTTGTTGCGAATGGTTATTCTGTTCGTTTTGACGGTTTTACCTGCCTTTACGAAACAGGTACTGACGAAGATGAGGAAGAGGAAGCAAAACTTCCAAAAATCAACGAAGGCGATACAATAAAAATGAAAGAACTTGCAGGAAATCAGCATTTTACACAGCCACCTGCAAGATATACTGAAGCATCTCTTATTAAAGCACTTGAAGAAACAGGTGTTGGCCGTCCATCAACTTATGCATCAATTATTTCAACAATTACACAGAGAGAATATGTTATCCGTGAGCAGAAACAGTTAAAACCAACTGAATTGGGTGAGGCTATTACATCACTTCTTAAGGATAAATTCTCAAAGATAGTTAATGTTAAATTCACTGCAGGTATGGAATCACAACTTGATATGGTTGAAAGCGGTGAAACTGACTATATCAAGATGCTCCACGAATTCTATGGTGATTTTATTGCAACTGTTGATAAAGCAAAGTCAGAAATGCAGGGCCAGAAGATTAAACTCAAAGAAGACGAAACTGATGTAAAATGCGACAAATGTGGCAGAAATATGGTTATTAAATCAGGTCGTTTTGGTAAATTCCTTGCTTGTCCGGGATACCCTGAATGTAAGAATACAAAGCCATTAGTTGTTGAAACAAAAGCAACTTGCCCTGTTTGTGGTGGCAAAGTCATTGAGAAAAAATCCAAGAAAGGCTATGCTTTCTATGGTTGTAGCAACTACCCTGAATGTAACTTTATGACTTGGGATAAACCAACAGATGACCTTTGCCCACAGTGTGGAAAATCACTCTTTAAGCGTAAGGGCGGAATTGTTGCTTGTGCTTCCGAAGGTTGCGGTTTTGAGAAAAAGGCAGAAAGAAAAAGAAAGACAAAAGAGGAAGCATAAATGAGGGCTGCTGTTATTGGTGGTGGACTTGCAGGTGTTGAATGTGCAAGTGCCTTGTCAAGAAACGGAATAACGGTTGATTTATTCGAAATGAAGCCACATAAAAAATCTCCTGCACATAAGCTTGACACTCTTGCAGAGCTTGTATGCTCAAACTCATTAAAGGCAGAAAGACTCAATTCTGCCGCAGGACTTTTAAAGCACGAAATGGCTTATTTAGGCTCAATCTGTGTTGAATCTGCTTATGAGTGTAAGGTTGAGGCAGGTGGTGCACTTGCAGTTGACCGTTATGAATTT
>JAZSBY010000086.1:0-21670 GCA_045602655.1 Candidatus Fimenecus sp.
ATAACAATGGGTCCTATCTGTATTGCAAATGAACTGAAACGTCAGGGTTATGGTAAAATCCTGCTTGACTATTCTCTGGAAAAAGCAACAGAAATGGGATTCGGTGCAATCTGTTTTGAAGGTAACATTGATTTCTATGGAAAAAGTGGTTTTACTTATGCCAGTGAATTCGGTATCCGTTACCACGATTTACCCGAAAATGCCGACGCATCATTCTTCCTTTGCAAAGAACTGAAAAAAGGCTATCTCGATGGTATCACAGGCGAATATGCTCCACCACAGGGATACTTTGTAAACGAAGATGAAGCAGAAGAATTTGACAAACAATTCCACCTAAAGAAAAATTGAAACTTCCAGGACAACTTTTCTAAAACGAACAAAACAAAGGGCAGTGCATTTCGGTGTGCTGCCTCGGTTTTAGCAACTCTCAAATTATCGAATGGAACTCAATTCTTCGACAAATCTGCAACAATATTTCACGCCTATGAAGTTAGCATTTAACCTCATAGGCGTGTTTTCTTATATTTCGTTAAACTCAGGTAAAGTGTCAGTGTAAGTTTCCACTACGATTTTTACTCCTAATTTTACCCCCTCCACAAAAGCATCTTTTTCAGCAATACCACACATATCCATCGTGCAATCCTTGTACTTTTCAAACAAGATTTTCTGCTCTTTCGTTAGTGTAGCCGATAACTTTTCTTCGTTCCGTGCAGCAAGGTTCAAAAGCTGTGAATACTCACTCCCCTTCTTTATGCCCTTGTCCGCAGGAACAATGTTCCCGTAATACAGGTCTTCCAAAGTTGTCATAAAAAACCTCCTTTCAGCGTGTCTATATATCACTCTGAAAGGAGTAAAAGTCAAGTCTTTTTTATAATTATTTCAAATTAATAGAACCTGTTGTTTTGCTGTCCACTGCAAATGTAAAAAATTTGCCTTTGAGGATTGTTGCAAAGTAGTTGGTTTTCTCAAATTCTGCAGAGTAATTTTTCTCAATGCATTTGAGAGTTTCGCGGAGCTGTAACAAAGTTGCGAAGCAGTGCTTACAAGGAGTTACGTGATAGCACTCGCAGTAAAGCTCGCTGATTTCACCATTTTTGTATGTGAATTCTACGATATATGGCTTTGAGGTCACTACGATTGCTCTGCCCTTTGTACCATTGAGTTCAAGGTACTCCACGCCGTTTTCCATATAGATTTCTTTGCCGTTTTCAAGGTCATACTCATCAAATTTCAAACCATCAAGGGTTTCAAGAGCAAATGATGTGCCATCAGTACCGCTCACATATTCCTCGTCTTCTTCAGGTGCCTTGAACCAAGTAAGTGCCTTTTCATAAGTCAATGCATTCGGGTCGAATGTGACAAAATGGCTACCTGCAAAGTGAAACTCACCCTGCACATTTGTTTCTGCCTTACCGATTACACGCTTATAGTCGGACAACTTGATTTTGAAGTTGTATGTGATATTCACAACAACACCCATAACGCCTTCAAGTTTGCCATCAACGAACACTCGGTCACCGATTTTAAGGCTAAATGAATCGTTATAATAGGTGTATGGCTTATACACATCAGGGAACTTGATTTCCACAAGTGATTTGCGGATTATCATGTCATCTGTAATAACTTCAGGGATTATAACTTCTCTTTTTTCTGTTGACTTGTCATCAAAATTAAAACCAATTTTTGTACTCATAATTACATCTCCTATTCTAACAAGTGATTAAAATTGACCTAACACAGTTAAAACAGCATAAAACAAGCAAAGTAAAATAAAGAATGTCATATATTATTCTCCTCTCTCTTCTGTCTATATTGTAACACGAAATAGCAGAATAGGAAGAAACTAAAAATAAACTCAGACCGTTTTTACGGACTATAGATGAACTTTTTAATAAAAATCTATTGACATATATTTTGTAAAGTAGTATACTAATCTCACACCGAACAAATGTTCTTGTGTAGAAATGGAGGTAGAAAATTGGCAGATAATGAAATCCGTATATCCGTTTATTGCCCTAATTGTAAAAAAAGAGTTCTTGACAAAATATCCCCAACATCGGGAAAAATTGAAACCAAGTGTCCACACTGTAAGCAAATCGTAACTATTGATTTGAGTTTCCGACTTGCAAATAAAACTCGTTATAGTAATTATATATGAATCCCGAAGAGGACCGAGCAACGCATCCACACAGTTGAGATAGCAAATAGCCGGCCATTCAGGAATTGAATTATAGTTCCCCCGCTATAGTTCTGTTCTTGAGTGGTCGGCTTTTTTGTTCTCATATAGATATTTTATTAAGAAAGGAGGTATGCCCAATGAGTAAGACAAATGAAACTCGTCCTACAAAGGAACAGATTTCTGAATACGTAAATGCAATGAAAAATTTCTGGCTTACAGATGAAGCTGTTGATTTCATGACAAAGGTTGAACTTTTACGTAATGGTTATTATGTTCCAACATCAACTGACAATAAATAATGTCAGTGCACAAATTGAAAAAGGAGGTGTAAAAATGAAACCAACAAAAAATGAAATTATCACTGGTATTCTTCTCAGCGTGTTCTTTGGCAACATCACTACTGAAAAAGCTTTAAGCAACGTTAAAGAAGAATTCATTTTCTGGGGTTACCCTGTTGCAACATCTGAAAATGACGAATAATTCACACTGAAAGGATTGTTGTTATGCAACTTTCTACCGCTGACATTGTCAATTCAGTTGCTGAAAAGCTCCGAAAAAAAGGCTTTTCTGAAAAAGATATTGAAATGGCAAATCAAAAAGCAAAACAGCACTATGACGCTTATTTGAAAAGTGTCAAAAATCCCAAACCCGACAGAGAGGAGGTGAATGAAGATGATTATTGATTTGTATGTTGCTATTGATTACAACGATGGTGAACCTGCCGAATGCTTTAACTGTAAAAGAGTTGTTTCTTTTGAAATCAGTAAGATTTACAACAACGCTGTAAGGAATAACATCCCCCTCAATACAGTTGAAGAATTATCAGATACACTTACTGAATTTCGTGAAGAAATTGAGACAAAAATCATTGATGATTTCATCACCGCAGGCAATGAATATGTGTGTAAATGCGAAGGCATTGTGCCAGTTGAACCTGCTGAAATTAACAAGTTAGTTGCCAACCGTGATAAGGGCGCTCTTAAATTCCTTGGTCTTGAAAACGCAACTGAAAACGAACTGAAAAATTGGGATGCATCAACACTTGAAACGCTCCCACTTGTCAGAGATTTCTACAACGGTTTCGGCACTCATAGCCCATTTGACGACAAGTGGACACTCACAGTAGAATTTCTCGACCCCAACGAAAACTAACACAACAATTCAATATATGGAATAAACAATCTTTTCTTCCAATCCTTACATACAACAACTACAACCTAACCATTCTTTTGTCTGTTGTCTTTTTTAATAAATATCCTAGTTTGTTACATCAACAAATTAATGCTAACAAAAAATAAACACATCTTTTTTGTCACATTTATTGTTTTTTAATCGATATAGGTATATAATGGCAGAAGAATTTGTTTAATAAATTCTTTTACAGACATTAAACATTTTTGCCGTTTGATGTATTTTTTAAGAGATTGGGTGTAAAATGAAAAAGAAGACAACAAAAATTAAAGATTTTTTCGAAAGAATTAAAGTTTCAAAAGGTGCAAGTTGGTTATCAGGCGTATTGGTGTTACTTTCATTTATTGGGCTAATTGTTTGTTCATACTATATAAATGGATTTACAATTACAGCATCACAATCCCCTGAAAGCAGTAATTTTGAACTGTATAAAATTGTTTCAGTATTCAAAGATATCCTTGTTGTGATATTTTCCACATTCGGTGTGAATTTATTAATTTCTTTTTGTATAGAGCGAAAAAATCAAAATAAAGCATTTGAAGATTTTTTTACTGAAGAAATAATATCATCACCGAAATTCTATCGGCATTTGTCTGAAAAAGATAGACAATCCATGCTCAATGCAATGGAACTAAGTGAATATTACAACGAAAGTACAGTACGAAAAAAAATATGCGATAACACCAGAGAAAAAATCATATCAAATACTAACCATTTCTATTACTCGGATTGCTCTTACAATGTAACCGTAGATGATAAAGGCGATTATTTCGAAAAAACAGTCATTTATTCAATTACAATTAAACCATACGAAGACAAAGCAACCATTAAAGACTTCGTTTTGGCTCGTGTAACAAACAAAAAAATTTATGGTTTGGATATTGTTGAGGTTAAATCCATACAGTACAACGGAAATGACATAACAAAAAAATGTATTCCAATAAATGAAACCGTCGATGAAAACTTTGGTGAGAAAAAAGATTTTGATAACAGAACTAAAATTGTATACAAAGATAAATTCACGGTTACAGAAAAAAGTGCTGCTAGATTTATGGTCACTCTAATTACTAGATGCCCCAAGGATGATATAACAAGTTCTTTTAGAGCTTCTGTTCCTTGTGAACGATTTAGTGTACAATATAAAATTCGTTCAAATGAATACAAAATAAAGTCATATGCTTTTGGTGTTTGCAAACAAGCAGAAAACAGTTCGGCCAAAGAAATCCCTAACGAAGCTACTATTAAATTTT
Source organism: Candidatus Fimenecus sp. (assembly GCA_045602655.1). GTDB lineage: Bacteria > Bacillota > Clostridia > Oscillospirales > Acutalibacteraceae > Fimenecus. The sequence continues at coordinate 4,621 of JAZSBY010000086.1, forward strand.
CAGATTGGATATTCACTGACGATGGAGTTGTTGTTGTGATGTGCAAAATTTAAAAAACATATTGCAAAAATTAATAAAACATGTTATTATATGTATGAAAAAGATATTGAAACTAGTATTTTTACATATAATATATAAGGAGGTATATATATGATTAAGATATTTAGTATGCAAGAGGACCATTTAGTTTAACTTTAGGAGTGTAAAATAACAAAAACCTATGCAGTAACATCGTTTATTGCATAGGTTTTTCATTTTCCTAATAAATTAATTTTTCAATGTTATTTCATCATTAAACACAACAGTTTTGTATTCATCTACTCATATAAAAGCACCTATGAAGTTGGTCTCATTCCCTGTATCATAGGTATATTTTTTAATTTGTAATATCGTGTATTTTAATAATAATCATTGCAAGACAATGAACGAATCAAACTTATTACAGCTGTTACAGCAGTAATACACATTTCAGCATCTGATTTTTCTGCCATTCTATCGTGAGTCAGATGATTTGCAAGGTCTACCGCTGATTTTGCAAATCTTCTATATCTCTCATTAGTGGAACCAGAAAGAACATACATAAAATAAGCGTCAAGCATTCTTTTGGCATCCGTATTACTCGGCTCAATACCATCTTCGGTTTTATGTAGTTCCTTATTAAACACTTGTTGTGCTGTAGTTATTAAGGTTTCACGTCCTAACATTCCTATTGCTTGAAATTTTTCCTCTGTATCAGCCACAGCAATACGTTTTTTCATTTCATATATTGCTCTATCTACCCTATCCCAACCAGTTGGTTCATAAACACTTCCCACGAAATCCTCTTGGGATTTATTAATTTCATCAACAACGCTTTCATATAAATTAGATATAAACGCTCGTCTTGATGCATAACTACTAAGGTCGCCTTGCGACCATCTTCCATACCACTCCCATAAATCCTTGTAGGGATTTGGATTTTCCAAACCCAAAACGAAAAAGTATTGTTCAAGTTTTTTATACATTGTAATATATTGTGCATTTACTTCTTGAATACGCGGTCCACCAGTAGACACTGAAACCATAAGTGATTTTATGCGGTCTATTAGTTGTAAAACTGTTTGTTTATTAGCATCTTGTGGTAAGTCACTCCAGTTAAGATATTGCCTGCATACTGGACGAATATGAACATAACCCAGTTTCTCGCAATCATAAGCACGAACAAACAATTGTGCAGCATCCAAAATGTCATTTTCATATGTTTCCAAAAGTGTACGGTGTCTTCTAAAAAGTTCAATTTCTATTTCATATATAAAAGCGTATATGTATATTCCCCCATTCCAACTACTATAATCAACCTGTTCAGATGAAGGATATGAACTTTTCAAAAGTTCTACCAATGCATAATTGTTTTCTTGTTCAAAATACTTAATGACACTTGATGTGATTTTCTTCACTTCTAAAATATTTTCTAACACAACACAAATCCTCCGTATTATCAACTATATAAGAATTCCATCACAATGGTCTATTTCATGCTGAATGATTTGTGCAGTCCAACCGGTGAAGGTTTTGATTCGGGTTTGGAATTTAGCTGTTTGCCACTGTACTTTTATACTCTTAAAACGCTTACACTTACGAGGACCGCCGAGTAATGAAAGACATCCCTCTTCTGTTTCGTAAGGGTCGGACTTTTTGATGATTTCAGGATTAAACATTGTCACATACTTACCATTATCATCAAAACAGATAATACGTTTATGAACACCAATCATATTGGCAGCCATACCAACACAACCGTCAGCATTTGCAATGAGAGTGTCAAGCAAATCCTGTGCCACCTGTAAATCTTCAATTGTAGCCTTTTCCGATTTCATTGCTAACAAAACCGGGTCATGAATTACATCTTTAATCATCCATTTATCTCCCTTAATTTTTGAATGAGGGCTTCTCTTTCACCACTACCGTTAGTTGCAAACCTTATTAAAGGAATATTATACAGTTGCAATACTTGGTCTTTCTTTAAGTCCCTCTCGTGTTGAGTTGTACCTTTTTTATGGTAGGTGTACCCATCAACTTCAACTGCGAGTACAGGTTTCTTACTAATGCGATTATAAATTAAGAAATCAAGGTGTGTTCCTTTATTCATTGCATATTTACAAAGGTCTTCATCCAAATGTTCAGGGTTTCTGATAAGCATATTTAATGGCTGATGACTTATTACATCACAATGTATAAATCCACCCATTTGCAACACATCGGTTATTAATTTATACATCAGATTTTCTGAATCATATTCTGATATTTTCTTACTGTTTTTCAGATATTCCAATCTGCTTTCTGTATATTCTTTATACAAGAAATCAAAAACGGAATATATTTCACTTTCAACAACAATAAAATTGTTATATTCGATATATGAAATCAAGTCTTTGACGTTACTGCCATCAGGAATATCGTTACCAGTAACCACAAGCACCAACTGATTTTTTGCTCTTGAAACTGCAACATTCAATAGATTAGGGTCATCAACGAATTCACTGATTTCATCATCAACTGTTGTTATAATTATTACATCTTTTTCTCGTCCTTGAAATTTATGCACGGTTGCTACATCAATTTCATCGTCAACAACTTTTGCCATTGCATCAACCTGATTGTTATAAGGTGCAATAATACCAATTTCTTCTTTCGATGCTGTAATTTGCGGCATAACCTCATTAACTACAACATCGATTTGACGCTGGTTAAAAAGGTCTCGCATATGCTCACCTTTTACAGTTTTAAATACTGAAAGTGTATCATCCTCATTATTATCTTCAGTCATGATAACAAGTTGTCCACCATAAAATTTTTGGTTACAGAAACCTATGATTTTGGGATGACATCTATAATGTTCTCTCAATAATGTTTGTGGTGCGTCCGGAATAATGTTGCATACCGATTCAAGAAAACTGTTTTTTGAAAATCTGTAACCTTCGTTTACTTTATAGTCTTCAAATATTACATCTGTTCTTTTGGCAACATCTTCAGTTACCACATTTGGCAACTGCTTACTGTCACCAACAATTACAACATTTTTTGCACAAGACAGGGCAAGTGCACCCGTTGCAACGTCAACCTGTGATGCTTCATCAATAATTACATAATCATATTTTGCATTTTTACACACACTGCTTCTTGAAGAAAATGTTGTACTTAATACTACCGGATACTCCGCAATGAATTCCTGTGGTCTTTTCCATAAATCATCCATTGAAAAGACTTCTCTTGTTGATTTATTTCCATATTGTGAAAATAAGATACTCCGTAACAGTTGCATAGATTTACTATACAAATCATCGGAAATTTGTGTTGCATTTTTGGTTTTAAGAAAACCTTCGATGTCTTCAATTTCATTAACTAATTCAGTTTCTTTTGTATTGTAGTAAATATCCTGAAGTTCTGTAATTAAAGTTGAAATATCATCCTTAAAAACATCTAAATTAAATATTCCATATATAATGCCACTTTTAAGTTTAAAAAACCAAGATAATTTTTTACCAGTTTCGTTGATTATCTGAATTTCATTCCAAAGATTTATTATTTTCTGCGATGAAAGTATTCTCTTGATTTTTAATTTCTTGGAATCTTCTGATGATTCGCTTTTATACAAATCAAAGTACTTTTTCTCCAGTGTTAATGCCTGTAACTGCTGTTTTGCTACTGCAAGACGCTCTTGCTTTTGAAAAATATCGCCCAAATCAAAAGAAATATTTTTAATTTCTTCATTCATTTGGTATGGGTTTATTTCTTGTCTCCAAGAAGAAATATCAGGATATACGCCACTTTGATTTTCAATAAATTTCTCTTTATTCTTTGTGGAACCGAGAGGTGCGACAATAAATCCCATATCATATTGGGGACTTGATAATTTTTCTAATACGTTTGCAGTTGCTGAATTGTTATTTGATACAACCTGAACAGTTTTACCGCTTATAAGCAGATTAGCGATTATGTTTAAGATTGTTTGTGTTTTACCGGTACCGGGAGGTCCTTGAATAACACTGATTTGATTTTCCATTGCATTTTTAACTGCACTATACTGGCTGGCATTGCATCCGAATGGAAATATTGGATTGCTTGTAACGCTTTTGGCATTTTTATATTTCTGTGGATTTAAATATAACGCTAATGCAGTATCATCACCAACAAAGTCGGATATTTTTTCATATTGTTTTGAAAGCAGATTCGTTCCGTCGTCAGACTTAATGCTTACTGACTCCGCCGTTTGATATAAATAGCTGAAAACATTTTTCGATTCACTTTCAGATAAACAAGATGTTGTAATATTCAAATCTTCTTGTCTGTAATCACGCTCACTACCATTAGAAAAACAAATATGCCAATAAGAGTGATAATTATCTCTAAAGACATAGATTGCTTCAATATCAAACAATTCTCTGCCTAAATGCTCGATTTTATGTAAAGCAGGGTTTAAGATTTCGGGATTTTCAAGAATTGAAACATTGTCGTAATTATATGAGAAGGTTTTACCGCTATTGAATGTTACATCCATTGTATGAGTTGAATTATTATATTTATAAAATCTAACATCGGGTGTTATTATTTTATTGTTTCCAATAATCATAAATTTTCTGGTATTCAAAGTGGCACCTCCTTATCGAGAATCATATTTAATTAACTCCATTTATAAATAACTTTTACACTCTTATGAAATATTTATTTAAGTTTCTTTCTGTTGTGTTTTAGGTACGGTAGCATATCCGGATGAACAGATATACTAGGAATTGCATCAACATTTAAAGCCTCACGTTCCTCAATGGATAATGTATTTGATATTATCGGATTACCGTCGTCAGTGAAAGATAAAAGATGTTTATCAAATAATGAATCGTGATGTGCACAGAGCAATAGACCATTATGCTCGTCTAATCTCTCTTCATCCGAACTAACACCCCACTCTTTTATATGGCTTGCTTTAAGCATACAGGATGTGGAAATGTCACACAAAGCACATTTGTTTTCATATAAATCAAGCAACATTTTCCTGAACAAATCTTGTCCTATTCGTCGTTTAGTATCTGACTGCTTTTCTGTATCATTAATTTTTGCAAGTCGCTCTTTCAGTTCCTCTATATTCTTTTTTGTTCTACGTTTACTACTAGCATCATACTGCGCCTTAAAATTACTTATAGATAAATTGCCTTTTTCAGTATCTAAATCTGTATTATTTCCAGTTGTTAAATGACTTACGTAAATCGGAAAGTATTCTTCTGTCATTGTGTACACATTACATCCATGTTTACATTTATATATGGCTCCCTCTAAACCTTTCTTTAATTCATCTATATCCACATAACAAGTATTTTGACCATGGTTTATATAATTATCTTTATCCCAAGTAGCAATAATTGGCTTAAGTGGACAATTATATATGCCCATTAATATTGTTTTTTGGGTTTTCGTATTAGAACAATTAAATCCCACATTATCAACAGTTGCGCCTATTTGTATTCTTTTTTCATCTGGATTATTCTTAATATATGTTGGTGTTATATTCCAAACATAAATATACAAATCCATTTTCCTGTCACCATCATAGAAGACACCAGAATATGGTTTTCGCGTCTGGTTCTTCCATTCAAAGGTGTATCCATTTGAATTTAATGCCTTGTAAATAATCTCTTTTTGTTTGCTATTTGTAATTATCTCAGGTGTTTCTGAATAAACAATTTCTCCAGAAACATTAATATTATTAAACTGCATGTTTTCCTCCAAGAGAAAACACAAATGCAGATGCGTTAACTGCATTTGTGTAATTTATTTTATTTATATTTTATAACAACATTAAATTTCAAAAACTATTTTTTGATAAAACATAGTTTTTTAGAAGAGCATTCGCAAATGAACAATGCATTACAAATTATTCTACATCAAATAATTTTCTTGCCGCCTGTTCAATAATCATAACATTAACCGCATTACCAAACTGCTTATATGCTTGATGGTCATCTGCGTCCGGTATAAAAGAGTTAGGGAAACTCTGTAATCTTGCCGCTTCTCTCACCGTAAGTCTGCGTTTATATTTACCGATAATTGGAATTTGTACCATTGCAACAAGTGCAGGAAACGTTGTAGGTGTTTTTACTCTAATACCAGATGGTCTAAACTGAATTACACCATCCCACAATGATGAAATTTTATCTCCTGCTTGCCACTCCATTTTTCTATGTGTAGGAGTAAAATCATCTAAATTATTATATTTATTCAACCATGAATCAATAAACTTTTTATTTAACTGATAAAGTGCTTTATTTTTTCTTATAAATTCTTTTTTCCATTCAGGGAAATCTTCTTCAGCATCCTTATCCTTAAAATACTCTGCCCAAATTGGGAATCCAATGACTGTTTCCTTTATTCCCTTATAAAACTCATCCCACGCATTAAGCACATATTCTTCTTTTTCGCTAATATAATATTTATAGTCAACTTCACCTTCATCAAGAACAGTGTAAATGGAATTTTCATCTTTGCTTAACAGATTATCAAAAGTTATTTGTAAATCCTCATTGGTATTTTCTGGGTCATAAATACCAAGAATAACAACACGTTCTCTTAACTGTGGAACACCAAACTGATGAGGGCTGATGATAATTGGAACTGGAGTCAACCGATAACCTAATGCCTTAAGATGACTATGAATTGTTTTCCATGTATTTCCTTGGTCATGAGATACAAGATTACGAACATTTTCAAGGATAATGTATTTTGTTTTATGATGTTTCAAAATTCTTTCAATTTCAAAGAAAAGTGTTCCTCGTGTATCACTCATTCCTTTTTGATATCCCGCTTTAGAAAATGCCTGACAAGGAAATCCTGCGCACAGAACATCATGAAATGGAATATCTTCCGCTGCTACACCTCTAACGTTGTGGTTAGCGTCTATTTTATAATTATTGTAATATGTTTCAATACAGTGTGAATCTATTTCAGAAGCGAAAACGCATTCTCCACCAAGATTTTCCATGGCTTGGTGAAATCCACCAATCCCTGAAAACAAGTCTATGAATTTAAATTTCTTCATATAAAATCACCTCATCGGGAGTATAAACTAACATTTCTCATAAGTCCAGACAATTTTTTCAAAACTCCATTTGATGTATTAAGAAATTGCCTATATTTTTATTTTTTATCTGAATTTTTGGGTTTCTTGGACTACCATCACTGTTATGTCCCTGATGGAATACATCTAAATATTGTTTATTAAATCTATTTATCTCAAGAACACAATAAGAGGTTAGTTTCACAGAATGCTTCATCTTGTTTGCATAACTTAACAAATTATCTTTCTCAAGTTTTGTATTCCAGAAAATGGCAACTTCATTTCCACAGTCACGGTCCCTTTCAGTATCGTGATTTAAAACCACATAATATACACTGCTGGATTCCAATACCGTCATAATGGTATCCCAATCGTTACCTTGAATTCCAGTAGAGTCATTACTATGAGCTTTCAAATCACCATAAGTCCTAACTTTAGGAAAAAACAAATCTAAATCAATTTCACCAGATTTTTTATTTTGTTTGTATTGAATATCTTCTTTTGCATTAGGATGTTCTTTTATATATTTATCCAATTTATATTCATGATAAAATCCGGGCCATTCTGGCTGATAAGCATTGTTGAAATTATCGTCAATCATTTCTTGATATGCATCTATTCCATACCACTCTTTTGATAGAGAAACATAAAAGTCATCTAAAACTGTAATAAATCCTAAACGAAGGTCAACGCCACCAACGGTTTTACTATCAAGATATCTATCGACATTTTCAGGAGTAAATACTGTGATAAGATTGTTTCGCACATCTTGTTTTTGAAAGATTCCGAATAATAAACCATTTTTCAAATCAATTGTATATACATGAGCAGATGAATTATGTGCTTTATTATTAGCGTAGTTTGTAATATCAAAATCTACAAATAACACTGTATTTTTATACTTATACACACCTAACAGTAATGTTTGAATATCATTTTCTTGATTTTTTCTGTATATTTCTCTGAAATTATCACCAATTTGTATTCTCTTTTTGAAAAATGGGTGTGGTGTTCCAAGGTAACTTACATTCTTAAAATAAATGCAGTATTTCTTTCCTGCTTTTTCACCATACAGGCAACCGTCTTCATATGTAGTACCCTTAAAATTCTTTTGGAGGATGTGTTGCACTTCTTTTTTTGTAAGAATTTCGCCATAATCTTCAACAACTTCATAGTTGTCACAAACTTGTTCAACTTTAATGTTACTGTATTTCATAACTTTCCTCCAAAACTTTCATAATTTGTTCTGCTATTCTTCTAATAACAGGTACGCATACTGAATTACCAATTTGTTTATATGCTTGTTCAAGAGTTGTCCCACTTGGGAATGAATAGTCTTTTGGAAACCCTTGAAAGTCAAGGCATTCTCTAACTGTGAGTTTTCTGTAGCCAAAATCGTCAATTATTATTGGGACTCTGTTCGCTCTTATACCCATTGATGCTGTAAGGGTTGGGCAAGTGTGGTTTTTCGCTAGATGAATGCCTGAATCATGAACACGATAAATGGAATCTCTGCGTTTTACTCTATTTACCATGTATTTGTAAAAAGTATCGCTTTCATCGGTATAATAATAAACATCTTTTTGCTTGGTATTTTTATCAATTACATCAAAAATTTCTGTTGTTAAACCAACCTTTTCCGGATATTGAAACATATTGCACATACACTCATCTTTAAATGCAACAACATAAGTCCTGTTGCGTGTTTGTGGCAAGTTTCCGTATTCATTCGCTGGTAAATTTTTATACCTTAATACATAACCGATTTCTGAAAGAGCATTGTACATTGTAATAAAGGTTCTCCCGTTATCGTGGTCTATAAGGTTAGAAACATTTTCAAGAAAAATAATTGTTGGTTCAACTATTTTTGCCACTTCAACAATTTGAAAAAACAAATTACCTCTTGCATCATCAAACCCTTTGTGAGGTCCAGCTACTGAAAAGGGCTGACATGGGAAACCAGCAGTTAATATATCGAATTTAGGAATTTTAGTTTTATTAATCTTTTTTATATCATCCTCAATAAGATACTTATATCCAAAATTGTGTCGATACGTTTTACAAGCAGCAACATCTTTTTCATTTGCCCAAACGATTTCAAATCCTGCTTGTTGAAAACCTAAACAAATACCGCCAATGCCTGCAAACATACTACCAACAGTAATTGTTTTTGTCATACCGAAACCATTCCCCACCAAAACTTAAATATTTTAATTATCGACCAACATTTAAGCCAAATTTCTTATACAAAATCATTATAAAAATACTATTATATTCTACTACAAAAATACACCTTCTGTCAATTGAGATGCATTAAATATATGTCCTTTTTTACGTACAGTTGTTTAATAATTAACATTGCACATGCTAAACTATTCTTTCTTAACATTAATAAAAACAGCACCAATCTTTTGATGTGTTGGTGCTGTTATATTATTTACTACTATTTTATCGTTTTACTTGAGGATATTCCTTATAACTTTCCCCACAGAGTAAACTACCTTTTTTCTTTTTATTGAATCCACCCCACTGCTTAAAGAAAAACGCAGTTTTTGTTTTTTGAGCAAGGTCTCTTAATTCAATAGCCCATTCTTCTGCCATTGGTCTACTATACGGACCTGACTCTCCACCAACAATAAGCCAGTCTATACCATTTAAATCAATTTCTGAAATTGATTCTAAAAGTGGCTCAGCTGATACAAATTTTATTTTCGCGCCTGTTTTTTTCAAATCATCACACCTATATAATGATTGCTTGTTTTCAACAGAAACGCCCATCCATATATTATCAGTCCATTTTATTTGATGTGATAATTGCAACAATCTCTGTGACCGTTTTGTTAAAACTTGAAAAGTATGCCAAGTCGCTTTATTCATAGTTTGAAAAAGAGCCAAGATATCTTCATCCGAAACATCTTCATGAAAAATATCAGACATGGAGTTGACAAAAATCATACGAGATGTTTTCCATGTTAATGGTTTGTTAAACAAGTCACGATGTACTGTTACATTAAACCCATTTTTATATCTGATATTCCCCATGGCATTCAATCGTTTAGCAAAAGAAGCTGCATAACAATGCTCACACCCTGCTGAACATCTAGTGCATCCTGTAATTGGATTCCATGTTTCTTCAGTCCATTCAATTTTTGTCGACATACATTGACTCCTTAATTAGTTGGGAAAACCATTTTACTGTGCTTAAAACTAACACCATAATCTTCCTTCAAGATTTTTTTGATATCATTCTTATAACCATCACTTGGAAAAATTGGATGAATATCCAAATCGTGATATATTACATCAAGTGCAACGGACCCTTGATTTTTATATTTTTCATATATGTACTTTGCGACATCTTTAATATAATAGCATTGATTATCCGTTTGCGTATCAATGGTTCCGTCCATATCAAAAGTCAATTGAATTTCAGTTCCATGTGTGTTTTTTAATGATGATTTATCACCAAAAGTTTTCCAAGCAACCTTTTTAAATAAAATAATTCCTTTTTCGTTTGAACAGCAGTGTATAAGATTGTAAACAAGTCCATTATTACGATTGAAAAATGGAAACGATGCAATATAATGCTTTTTTTGATTATCATTAATATTATCTCTAATCAAAGAAACTATGATTTCATCCAGTTTTTTCCTATCATTTCCAATCTCAATAATGTCAGAAATTGTTTTTTGATATGTTTCTTGATATCTATTAATAACTTGTTCCTTTTTTGCTAATGAAGCACCTCTTGTCGTATCTGACACCATATGGTTAATGATAACTTCTCCCCATCTGTTAAGATAAGGTGATACTGCTTCCCAATCAATTGATGCATTGTATGGGTCGTATAACAATAATGTATTATACTGCTTATATTTTGAAATATCAAGTTCTTTCAAAAAAACATTGCAATCCATATCAGAATAATGTATCTCAATGTTAGTTAAGTTTCGCAAAGCAATTTCTTCTTTGAGTTTATCTATACGTTCTTTATAAAGGTCATTAAAAAACATAATGCATTTCTTTCCGGGATAATTTGGAATGATACTATTAAGTAATTTGCTAACACGTAATGCGGTTCCTTCAACTATATTCTTACAGTCATCGTAATAAACCCCACTGTTACACATGCAATCAATATAAATAATTCCGTTAGAGCCACTCATTCCGTTTTTGCCTTCATAACCTAATATTTTTCGTGACCATTCATCAACATATTTCTCAATTAATTCAAATTTCTTTATCGTGTGCGGTTTTGCTTCTGTAATAACTTCTATTGTTTTTGACATATTATATCTCCTTGCATACGAAAAACTATCTAACAAATTTTCAAAAAACATCAGTTATTTAAATCTAAAAATAACTGTTCACATCTTTCTGTTTTGTTGTCACCATATACAACTCTTAAAAAATCTTCTTTGGATTTTGTTGCCTCCTGCAACAAACCAGATTTTGATAGTCCAACAAATATCGCCGCTGCTTTCGCCTGACAATTTATTGATTTTTGAGGGTTAAATTCTATGTCAGAAAAACAGTCAAAGTTTAATATTTCATTCGATAATTTTTCATTTAAATTTAATGCATTTATATACAACCAGTTATAGAAATAATCTCTTGGGAAAAGTGGAAATTCTTTATCATAATACTTAAATGCAATTAACTTACCACTTGTACGCAATTTGTCATATTTTTTTGCTTCCAGCGAAGTTTTACTCAACAGTTCCTTGTACGGACCACCATTTTGAAAAACCTTGCTACCCTGAAATGCGCATTCTACAGAAAAAACAGATTTTTTCGTGTGAATTTTCAAATTAAACGCACTTAATTCCACACCTAAAGCCAATGGGCTTTTTGAAGAAATCTCTAATATCTTTTTCCCCGAACTAACCGCACAATATTTAGTGTGCAAGCTTTCAATGGATTTTTGTTTTTGAGTTATTGAAAAACCAGAATAAAACTGGAAATCAATATTCATTTGTTTATAAAACGGAATTTGTTCCACCGCTTCATATACTGGTCTATTAGCCATCATTATCACCTTTATTGCCAATATGTGTAGTCAAGACGAGGAGCAAAAAAATCTTCATCCACAACACAGCGAATACCTACTTGTCTCAAATCATCACTAAAATTACTCATCGTTATCGGGTCCTCGAATACAACACATTTTATAGCAGATACCGGTATTTTGTCAAAAACCAATATTTCTGCCTGTGGGTCAGTAGTATCATAATCGTGCAACCCTAACATTCTGCGTGAAGGTTTCCCTGAACATTCAGAAAACATTTCCTCGAAAGCATTTAAGGTTTTTAACTCTGTTAAAGGAATTGATGTTATTTCTGAATTCGCAGCATTAGTATAACAAAAAGCACACTCTAAATTCAATACTTTTTCAACATCAAGTATTATGACTGCCCAGTTCTCCTCATATTTTTCACGTCTAATCTTATAAAACATTTTGTAATTAGGAGAAGTAATAGATATAGAAATTGAATCAGGATTATTATCCAAGCGCAGTTCATCGTTATAATCATATTCGATTTCATTGTCATCTAACTCACTTATTGGTAATAGACCAAATTTTATTATGTTTAACAGGTTTTTGACATGAGTGAAATGAACCAATCGATTAATATTCCTTTCTTGTGTTGCTAATAATATTTCTCTTTTTGACATAAAAATTCTCCTTTATTTGCGATGTATTAAAATATATTGTTATCAATAAATATATATCGTTTTTTTATAATGTTTTGTGACATAAATTTACAATTTTCTTGCTATTTTCTGTTTAATTGAGTTACAATAACGTTACCGCTGAAGGGAGGGTTGGAGTGGTAGTGTGAGTTGTTGAAAACGCGGTTGATATTAGTATTCCTATTGCTATCCCCCGTTGCTGACACTTACACAAATAATTGTGGTGTATAAAATTGAAAAATGGGTGCGAAACACCCGTGAATTATACAAAAAACTGCAATTATACAAAATATTTTACAATTAAATAGGAGGTAATGATGATTACATCAGAACAGTATCGGCAGATACAGGAGTGTAAGAATTGTGGGTTGACCATGGCTGAAACGGGTCGGCGGTTGCACATACCTGCGTCGGTGGTTCGAAACTGGTGGAGAAAGTCGGAAGAAGATTTCTACAAATCCATGCGTGGCACGGTGTATGATTTGGACAACTATCGTCAGTACATGATTGAGCTGATTAAGGCTTGTCCTACTATCACCAACACCAATTTGATGACGCAGTTGCGTGAGGAATTTTCGGACTTTGATGCCACCTACTCCACATTCAACCGGTATGTGAAGAACCTGCGAGTTCAGGCGGGGTTAAGTCAACCGAAACGCATCCGTTGTATTCGTGATGACCAACCACCGGGGTATGAGGCGCAGGTTGATTTTGGTGAGTACAGAATGCGAAACATGTATGGCAAGGAAACCAAGGTATATTTCTTCTGTATGGTGCTTTCGTACAGCCGAATGAAATTCGTGTACTTTTCACCGAAGCCTTTCACCGCTAAAACTGCTATTGAGGCACACAAATATGCTTTCAAGTATTTTGGTGGTCGTCCACAGGTGATTATGTATGACCAAGACAAGGTTTTCGTTGTTGCTGAAAGTTACGGCAACGTTATTCTTGTTAAAGAGTTTGATGAGTTCGTTAAGGATGTCGGCTACTCCCTTTTCATTTGCAAGGGACACGACCCCAACACCAAAGGCAGAGTTGAAAACACTGTGAATGTGGTCAAGCGTGGGTTTCTTGACGGTAGGACTTACTACGGAATTGACAGGCTTAACTGTGATGCTCTTAATTGGCTTGACACCACGGGTAACAGCATTGTGAACGACTACACCAAGCGTACACCGAAAGAGTTGTTCCCCATTGACAACAAGGCTCTCGTTAAAGTTCGTTTCCAAGAAAAACCTATTGTTCAAGTCCTTACAATGCACGCAGGGTTCGTTGAATTTCGTGATAATCGTTATGAGATGCCACAGGAAATCGTCAATGATGGTGAAAGAATTCGTGTTGAATTGCAAGAGGACACTTTGCTATTTTATGTTGCACTTACAAGCGATTTGATTTGCAAACACGCCCTTTGTAACGAGGTTGGTAGGACTATAAAACTACCGAAGGACAGAGTTCCACACCATAAAATCGAAACGGATATGCTTCGGTTTTACAAGGACAACCCACTTGCAATTGAGTTCATTGCACAGTTGAAAATCATGCGACCGAGATACATAAACAAACAGTTGCAACTACTGAAAAAGGCGTCTGTTTTTTATACGGAAGGTCAAATGAATTCAGCATTCCAGTACTGCATCAACACTTGTGAATGCACAACCTTGGAACTGTTATCGTTCCTGATTTACAAGTACGGCAAGGACTCATTTTACGATTGCATGGGTAACTACGCAAAATCAAACTACTTAAAACGAAGTCGTGAGATACAGGAGGCATTCAATGGCAGAGATTTTTGATGTAATGATGATGGCAAAGGAATTGGGTCTTACTCATCTTGGCAACGGTGAGGTTGATTTAACAGATGAGCGTGTTTCTAACCTTGATTATCTGCATAATGTGTTGCAACAGGAAATGGATTTGCGACAGAAAGCAAGGGCAAAGAAATACACAAAAAGAAGTCGCCTACCTGACAGACACTATGATTACAATTACATATCGTCGGGACTACAGTGGCAACTTGATAGGATTAAGAATTTCGATTTCAAAACCGAGCATCAGAATATTATAATTATCGGTAAATGTTGCAGGGGCAAAACAAGTCTTGCAGTTGACATTTCACTTGAGGCAATTCAAAAAGGTGCAATGGTTGTTTATGTTACCTTTGAAGAATTGATTAAATGTTCAAGCAAAAAATCACACCCTTGGCGTTATTTAGTTGAAAGCGACCTTGTGGTGATTGATGAGTTGTTTTACACAACACCAACGGAAGAAGAGTTGTTGCTCTTCTACAAAGCAATAATGAAACTCTGTAACGAGCGTAGTTTAATTTTAATTTCAAACAGGGATTTGCCTTTGTGGAATGAAATGAAGGCAGACCGACATGTGATTGAAACCTTGTCAGCAAGGCTTTCACACAACTCACAGATGATTTATCTGTAATAAAAACTTAAAAGCCTATTCCTATTAAAACTGAAAATAAGATGCGTTATGCATTAATATATTTGTACATCAAAACGGACTGTCAAATAATTATTTTCATTGTTTTTTATGTCAATTTATTATAAACTGAAAATGAGGTGATTAGAATGACCGACAGAGAAAATAGACTGTTTGAACTTTGCAACAAACACAATGCTGATTTGCTTCAAATTGAACAACTCATTATTAATATGGAACTTACATCAGAAGAAATAACTCGTACTGCAATAAAGTTGGCAGATGCAAATACTCTTGAAATACATCAATGTGATTATACTGATGAACTAGTTACAGCAAATTGGGTTGAATTATTCAAAATATTTATCAAGTATGGTTTGATGCCAAATTACATTTATACTGATGACGGTATGAATCACTACAACATTATTCAGGAAATGAGATATATAGACAATGGAGATATTGCACCAACCATTATGCGAATGCTTATGGAGTGTGGCGGCAATCCCAATTTAGAAATTGGTGGAGTACCATTTTTCTCATATTTAGATTTTGATATTACATTTGATGTTGTTGGATTAAACAACAAAAGATTATATGATATCGAATTCAAGATTTGGCTTGTTCTTATGGGCTATGGTGGATACATTAAAAATTATGAATGCCCAGTAAAAATGAAAAATGGATATTCCGTAGAAGTCTTTAAAAACTTTGAAGATTTTGATTACACTATCGATATGATTAACCGAACTGAAGAAAAATGGGTTATGCACATATTCAATAAAAGTACAAATGAAGAAATAGCCACAATGTGAAAATGTTCCACCTGTATTCTTTTATTTGGAAATAAAATGCGTTACGCATTAACAATAAAAAAGACACATTCTTGGACGGTGAAAGCCATGGCCCGAAGGTTGCGTCTTTCGATGTCTCATCAAATGTATCTGTTAACATTATACACAAATATTGAACAAGATGTCAAGAAAGCATTTGGTTATAAAAACAACTAGATGTGTTAAGCATTAAAAAAAAGAAGACAAGTACTCACTTCGTGGGTCAAAGCCCGTAATGGAAAACCATTACTATGAGGTCGCCTTCTTTTAATAATATTATATCACGATAAATTATCTTCGTCAATAAGATATAAAAGTACACCGTTGGAAATGTTTTTTGGAAATCGTGAAAACGAGCGAAAAAATGTACACGGTGGAAATATTTTTAACCCATTTTGCGATATGGGTGAAAATTTCACCCCTTGGGGGTGGGGCACACAAAATCTCTGTGCAAAAACAGGTACGGACAGCGGCGCAGGGTCTTGTGTTAATTTTCGCAAAAGTTCAAAAATTGCAAGGTGGAAAAAGTGCAACCATTTAGAAATTGTATCAAATGATAAAGGGTTAGACACCTAAGTACAACTTAGGTAATACAGCCGAAATCCCTTGAAATATAGGGGTTTCGGTCTTTTTTTATGCCCAAAAGCATTCTCAAAACAAGTGCTTTTTTTATTTTTGGTGCTGTAACCATAGCTGTAATAGTGTACGGAGTACGGGTAAAAGTGTACGGAGTATGGGTAAAGGTGTACGGAGTATGGGTAAAAGTGTACGGAGTATAAAAATCACCACCCATGACAACCTGCAACAACACTAAAAACTATTGCACTTCTCTTGGTATGGGTGGTATAATTGGTTCGATAAATAAGAATTTGTAAACAGATAGAAAAAAGAATTTGTGGTGGTGTATTATGGTTGGGATTATGGATATCGGCGGCGGTTTAAGAGGAAACTATGTAAGCGGTATTATTGATTTTCTCCTCGATAATTCTATTGATATTGAATATTG
>JAZSBY010000087.1:0-10006 GCA_045602655.1 Candidatus Fimenecus sp.
TCGGGATGAATTGGTTTGTTATCTTTCGGCTCCCTCTGACGAGGGAGCTGTCGAACGAAGTGAGACTGAGGGAGAGATTTAGCGAACAATAAACCTATCTCTCCCTCCGTCACTCGCTACGCTCGTGCCACCTCCCTCCCCACAGGGAGGGGGTTATAATTGCAACGCAGTTCCGACATTTCGAATTTCGAATTTCGAATTCAGTTCGACAAACTTTCAATTTATTTAATTGTCATCCTGAGAAAAGCGAAAAATCTCTTTATCGAATTATTAGACCCTTCACTGCGTTCAGGGTGGCTCAAAAACCTTATTAGAATTAAACACCTTAAACAAGCTAAACCGTACTAAACTACAAACTCATGACCGATTCGCCTGATTTCCAGACTGACCTGGACTTCGTAAATGCTGTTTTGCAAAACTGTGTCGAGATTTTTTTCGTTCTGCTTAAAAAAGTCAGTTTCGTTAATATACAAAAGTCTGCCAAAGCCCACCGAGTCGCTGTTATATCCCGTATACATTTTATGAATCAGTTTTTCCGTTTCAGTTTTTATATGGCTCTCCCCTGCCGTGCTTATTCTGTCCAATTCCTCCGTTTCCATTTTCGCAGAAACACCACCGTTGATTTCAGCAATATCTGCTTTAATTTTTA
The DNA here is from genome assembly GCA_045602655.1 of Candidatus Fimenecus sp. Taxonomy (GTDB): domain Bacteria; phylum Bacillota; class Clostridia; order Oscillospirales; family Acutalibacteraceae; genus Fimenecus. Next base: position 650 of record JAZSBY010000087.1, read on the forward strand.
CTGATATTTTAAATGTTGGTTTGCCGTTTTCCATAATCACTTTTCTCTTGGTTTTGGCATCAATAATGTTAAGTGAAACCTTTTTTCCGTCCCCGTAATCATAGGAGAGTGCAGAATTGTTCAATCTGTTGTACAGCACATTGAGAAAAACTGTTTCATCCTTTGAAATTTTTTCGCGGTATTTTGTGTTGTTAAAAAGTGCTGTGCCTATGATTTCAACACTTTTTTCCTTGTCTTTTTCGATTACTGAAAGTAATGGAATTGCAAAATCCTTTGTGCTTGAGTTATATCTGTTAATCAGGTCATAAAGTTGCATACGGAAAATCTGTCCGTCGTATTCACTTGAACTTATTGCCATTTCAATATTTCCTGCACTTATATATTCCTCACCGCTTTTGGCTTCTAAAATTTCTCCTGCAGTTTTCTCCGCCGCAGCAATACAAACGGATGAGCTGTTTTCCACATCACGGACAAAAAAGTCGATTACATCATCCATATTTTTTTCCGTTATGCTTTTGCCTAAAATGATAATGCGATTTTGAGAATACAGCGGTACTTTGCCCTCTTTTTCAGTAACACTTTTTATGGCAGTATAGATTGTATCCCCTTGAAGCTTAAAGACTTTCAGCGGGGGTTGTGATGCACCCTCGGAGGAAGATACCTCCTGTGCGTTAGTGTCAATTGCCTGAATTGTAACAGAATATTTTCCGTTTTCCTCCATATCAATTCCTACACCTTGAATTACAAGACGATTTCTTATATCTTTTTTATATATTTCATTCTCATTAAAGGTAAAAACAGAAACAATTAAAGCAAGTAAAATTATTCCGATTTTTCGCATCTGTTTCTCCCCTTTCCAAAAATCAATACCAGCATAGGAATTAAAATAACAGTAATTAAAGTTAAAATGATTTTTATTATGCTGTTGTCGAGAAATGTAAATCGTTTAATCTGTCCTGAAATAAAGAGATTTGCAATTACAGTTAAAATTCCTATTGCGAAAATATATGTTGTTCTTTTGAATTTTCCAAAATAGGTTGTGAGAATATCCGACTGCAAGTAAATAAGCAATCCTGCCTTGATAAAAGCACACATAATCCATACACTTGTAAAAATTGCATCAAGACGGCTGAACATTGCAAATTCAGCAAGACTTGCAAGAGTATGAAACGGAAAAAGCTGAGTTGATGCGAAATTCCCCATAACCGTACAGGCAAAAAAGAACATAACTGCCATTAAAAGGGTTTGTGAGACGAGCCAGATGAAAAAGCTTTTTTTCACATTTCCCGTAACTCTTGGCAGCATCAGGGCAATTACGGCATATTCAACGGTTTGTCCCACGGAATCAACCGCCACCTTTACAACGGGCATTACTCCGTTGTAGAAAATTGGTGTAAGGTTTAAAAAATCAACCTTTTTGACAAGTGTAACCATAATAAAAATCAAAGCAGGAACAACAAAAATTGCAGAAACAACCGAACTTCGTCCCAAGGCTTCAAACCCCAAAAATGCACCATAGCAACAAAGAATTACAGCAAAAATCAGAATGTATTTAAGGTCTGTTTCGGGGAACACAACCGTACCTGCAAAAAGGTCAAGCCTTGCTATGGTAACAACTGTAAAATAGAAGAAAAACACCACATAAATTACGGAAACTATTCTTGCTATACCCTTTGACTTTCCGTTTACAATATCCAATAGATTTTTGTCTGTGTTCCTCTTATACAGAAAATACAAGGGAAGCATTATAGCCGTGCCTATGATTATTCTGAAAAGGGGTTGAACAAGCATATCGGAAAGTCGGATGTTTTCCGTATATGATGAAAGATAGGTTACCGTGGTAAGTGTGCGGGTTAAAAACAGCATTGTGAAAAACTGAAAAGCACTTATTTTTCCCTTTGAAAACTCCATTTTATTTCTCCAATTTATTTACTTGCATTCTGCCTTGTCCCATCTTTTTCCAGCCTGCTCTTAAAATCAGGTCACGGAAAGCACCTGCCTTTGTAGGTGACAGGGGTGAGGTAAAAGGCACACCGTAAGGGTTTATGGCAGAGGCGTTTATGAGCACTGCTGTAAACATAAGCATAATTCCGTACAGTCCTGACAATCCGCCGACAATAATAAAGGTAAAACGCAGAATTGCCACAGGCTCATAAAGGGTTGAAACAACGAATGAACTGACTGCAGTAAGTCCCACAACAATAAGCATCGGGGCAGACAGAATTCCTGCTGTCACAGCGGACTCACCTATTACCAATGCTCCCACAATTGATATTGCGTGGCCTACAGTCTTTGGCATTCGCAGTCCTCCCTCACGGACAATTTCGTAGATTAAATGTATAAGCAGAGCCTCAAACATAACAGGTAGCGGTGTTCGACTCTCCTGCCCCGTAATTCCGAAAATCATTGTTTCAGGGATGATTTCCTGATGAAAGGTGCAAACTGCAACATAAAGTCCCGGCAAAAAGACGCTGAACAAAAAGGACACAATTTTTAATATGCGTATAAATGTTGCGTAATACGGTCTTTTAAGATAATCATCAAGGGAATGAAAATGCTCCACGAAAAGATATGGCACAATCAGTGCATTAGGTGTTCCGTCAACAATAATACAGATTTTTCCTTCACTTATCTTGGCAGTCAGCACATCGGGTCTTTCCGTAAAACCAACACCGCTGAGAATTGAAGAATACCTTGTGTCAAGAAAGGGTTGAAGATAACCTGAACCCAAAACGGAGTCAAGAGTGGAGTTTTTCAGCCTTTCAACCACACTTTCGAGCATCTTTTTATCCACTCTGTCGGACATATAGCACACACAGGCACGGGTTTTGGTGGTAGTCCCCACCTCCACAATCTGTGTCTTGAAAACAGGACTTCGCACACGACGGCGAATCATTGTCACATTGTCCTTAAAACTTTCCACAAAGGCTTCACGGGAGCCTCTTTCCTGCATTTCGGTTGAGGGTTCAAGGACTGCTCTTTTCGGGAAGCCCTGCACACCGAACATAATGACAAAATGTGAGCCTTCCGTAAGCATAATAATACTGCCGTAAATCGCCTCACGAATTGCCTCATCAATGTCGTTGGTTATGGATTTATCAATACTTGCCGAAACTCTGTCGGCAGCAGAATGAATTAGTTTATCCCCGCTTTCATCACTGAAATCTGCTTCGATTATGGGTAAAATCACTTGTTCGGTGGCAAGTAAGCTGTCACACATTCCGTCTACCATAACAAAATAAACCTCTTTACCCGAGGCATTGTATTTTCTGTATTTAACATCAAAGGCATCGCCGAATTGCTGTTTTATATACACTATATTTTTTTGCAAATCAGTATCCACATACTGTTTTTCCGTACTCTTATTGTCCTTTACGGTTATCTCATCTATCTTTTTCTGAAACCAGTTTTCACTCATAAAAAAATCACCGTTTATATCATTTACCTTTGTTTACAGAATATTACTCTGCATTGGGGCAAAAATATAATTGGTGATTTTATGTTTGTTACTTTAATACGAATGGTTATTCTCTACATTCTTGCAATTGCAAGTGTGAGAATAATGGGAAAAAGGCAAATCGGAGAATTGCAACCCACCGAACTTGTAATTACTCTGTTGCTTTCCGAAATAATCGCAATACCAATTCAGGACACAAGCATTCCCATTGTCAACACCCTTATTGCAGTGTTCCTCTTAATCGGTTTTGAAATTCTGGCTTCCGTATTAAATATGAAAAGCGTGAAATTCCGAACTTTAATTCAGGGACATCCTTTAATTGTTATTGACGATGGTGTTATAAATCAAAAACTCATTAAGCAACTGCGTTTTACTGTTGATGATTTATTGGAAGCACTCAGGCAAAAAGATGTTTTTGACATTTCTCAGGTTCAGTATGCAATTGTTGAAACCAATGGTCAGATGAGTGTGCTTTTAAAACCCGAATGTGAAACAGTAACCCGCAGTGATTTAGAGCTTAAACCACAACAAACAAAACTACAATGCCTTGTGGTGGCTGACGGTGAAATGATTTCACAGGATTTTGACATTTGCCGTACAAGTACGGAAAAACTCTCAAAAATCATCAAGAAAGAGAAAACAAAGCTTGACGATATACTGTTGATGACCATAGATAAAAACGGAAACAGGAATATTGTGAAAAAGGAGAAACAATGAGTCGAATTATAATAGCATTGGTTGCCATTATGTCCGCTGTTACAATTTCATTTGTGGGGTTTTTTGCTGTAAAAAGCACCTGCGACAAATTGGAAACAGAGTTATATGAAATCTGCGAAACAGCAAAGAACAATGAAAAGGATGTAGCAGTTAAGAAAACCGACCAACTGATTTTGCATTGGGAAGAAAGCCACGGAACCATTGAAGCCTTTGTAAACCACAGCGAAACGGATAAATTGGAAGAAACAATAAAAAATCTTCCCATATATGCCCAACAAGGGAATATGGAAAGACTTGAACAACAGGCTGATTTGGCTATTGATGAACTGCGTCAGATAATCCGTAGCGAAAAACCTCTAATCAGCAATATATTTTAATTCGCAAATGGAAGTAGTGCAATTTTTTCACCTGGGTGGTGCAATTATTTCACCTGGGTGGTGCAGTTATTTCACCTGAGTGGTGCAGTTTTTTCACTCTATAAATAATATAATAAATAAGAATATAATTACTTTTTATAAAATAGTTAACCGATTAACTATTTTATTTTTTATAATGATTTTATAGTTAATTTTCTTCTAAAAACACCTCTGTTTGTAAACTTTTTATTAACAATTGGGCATTTTTCCGAAAAAGTTCCGCAAATCGTGGGACGAAATCCCGATTTGGCACTATATATGGGAGGTGTTTTTTACGGACAATAATTCTTATGCCCTTTTTCCGCTGATTTTTGTCACTGATTCAAGGTATCAGAAGCTTACTTCTACTGAAAAATTATTATACATATTACTGTTAAACAGAAAAAATTTTTCCAAGAAAAATCTCAACCGATTTTCCGATAAAAACGGTATCTTTATTTACTATTCCGTCACACAGCTTCAGAATCATTTAAACTGTAGTAACCACACAGTCATCAATTCCTTGCGTAGCCTTAAAAACGCAGGACTTATCCGTACCAGTCGGCAGAAGATAGGGTTACCCACTAAAATCTATGTCAATGATGTTTTCGTGATGAAGGAAAATAAAGAACCCCAAAAAAGACAGAATTTCAAGCCTTATTCCCCTCCTGTGCCACCCCCTGAGGTGAGTTTTGATGTTGACAGGGCAGAAAAAAAGGCTGACGACTGTATTCCGGATTTCGGAAATATGAAAAACAAACGCCGAAAGCACTGAGCAATCGGCGTTAAAATCTTATTCGTTCTGAAGTTGTCTTACATCATTACCTGCAAATTTAACCACAACAAAGTTTCCGATAATTCTTGATGCTATGCTTTCAGGATAACGGTTTTTCACTTCGTCAAGGCTTAAATTTGAACTGATAATTGTAGGCACACCACGGGCAATACGACAGTTGATAATGTTGTAAAGAGCAGAAACTGCAAAGGGTGTTGCAAATTCTGCACCAAGGTCATCTAAAATGAGCAAATCTGCACCAACTAAAATGTCCTCGGTTTCAAAGGTTTCTGTTCTGCCGAATTTTTCCCGTTCCAATTTGTTGAGAAATGTGATTACGGAGCCATACACAACATTGTAGCCTTTTTTTATCGCCTCGTTTGCAATTGCAAGGGATAAATGAGTCTTGCCAAGACCTGTTCTGCCGTAAAAATACAGGCTTACGGAGTCCGTATCAAAATTCTCGGCATAGGCTACACAATGGTTATAAACGCTTTTCATAACCTCGTAAGGTGACCTTCCGTTTTCGCTGTCTTTGGGATAATACTCAAGGTCAAAATCTGCAAAATTTGAGAGTTCAAAGGGTGTTGACCTTGACATTTTTTCGCTTGCGTATTTCTTTAAGAGTTCCTTATAGCAGGTGCAGTATTCAGTCCCGTAGGACACGCCTCTTTCGTCGTCCCTTTTCTCAATAAAGCCTGTATCCTGACATTTTTCGCAGTTGTATTTAACATCTAAATAGTCCTCGGGAAGATTTAATTCCCTGAGGAGGTTTTTGCGTTCATTACGAAGGCTTGTATTTTTAGCCCTGATTGTTGCAAGTCGCTCCTGAACATTTTCCTTATCTGCAAACACACCCACAATTTCCATACCTGTTTTTGCAAGTTCTGACTCAATAAACTGAAATTCGGGGTACTTCATATTCATTTCATTTCTGTGCTGTTGTGCAATATATTCAGCCTCAGTTTTTCTGCGTTTTATTTCTTCCGAAGCCTTTTTGTAAAGCTCCTTTGAATATGCCATTACGCACCCCTGCCTTTCTTTCTCTTATTCTTCATTGAGCCGAAATCCCTTGGGTTTTCCGTTGCCTGCATTTCAGCTTTTTCCACATCAAAGGATGTTTCCTTTTCCCTTTTTGTCCTTTGTGCCTTGCTTTGGAATTTCTTTGTTCCCTTTTCGATTTCAGTAAGGGTATTAAGACCCTGCTTACGCCAATTCTTAATTGTACCGTTCATATGGGAAATATTGTTCCAGATAAGTCTGCCCGTCTGCTTTTCCGCCTTCATAATATTAAAGGCTTTTTCAATTTCATCCACACCGTAGCCCCAACGAAGCCACTCGCAGAAAATCTCCATAACAGCAAATGTAGGAGCAGAGGTATCGTTATTTGTACGGGTTGCCAATTCACGGAAAACAGCAAGTGCTTTTTCTGTTTCCTGTATGTAATCGTCGGCAGTTTTAAGGTCGGTTATGCCGTTTTCTGCCCAATATTTTGCGATTTTGAGTATATCATTCTGACTTGTGTTTTCAATGCTTTTTGCAAAATATAAAAGGCAATTTGCCACATCGGGCTTTATTCCGTAACGATTTACAACGGAATAGATTGTGCATTGCATACTGTAACCGAGAGTTTTTCCTAAAATCTCCTGTGCCTCATTGAAAAGACGCTTCATTGAACCGTTTTTCCTGAGAATTTTTTCAATCTCTGCCTGAGTAGGGTTTGTGAACTGAATTTCAGGTAACGGCATTTTTACCTTTTCTGCCCTTTGCAGTTGACCCTCGGTTTTAACAATTTTTTCAGGTTGAGTGTCCTCTAAAATTCCGTTTGATACCCAATATTCAACACATTCGTTGACTGTTCCGAGAGAAAGATTTGTACATCTTGTGATTTCCTCAACGCTGATTTCGGGGTTTCTGAAAATCGCAAGAATTACTTTTAACTGCTCACCACTTGCAAATTTAAGCCCACGGTCTGCAATCTCCGTCGGCAAAGAAAACATTGAGGAATAAACCTTTGGTGCAATACGGAACATACCTTTCTCTCCTTTCTCATAATACGGGAGAATAAGTATATCATATAATTTATTATTTTGCAATCAAAAAAAGCGGAAAACCATTTTTAGTTTTCCACCTTTTTACACTTATTTATCAATATGTACATCCAACTGATTATACGGAATTCTGATTTCGTTTTCGTCAAATGCTTTTTTTACACCCTCAATAAGGTCAAAGTTAACATCCCAGTAATTCTCGGTTTTGCACCATACTCTTACTGTATATTCAAGTGAACTTTCCTTATAGGCAGAAAGACGGACAAAGGGTTCGGGTTTTTCAAGTGCCATAGGATGAGCCTTTACAACCTCTGTAATAATCTTCTTCACCTTATCCGTGTCACAGTCGTAGGCTGTATTAAAGCACAAGTCCACACGACGGATATTCTCTGCTGAGTAGTTTTCAATTACAGAATTTGTAATTGTACCGTTAGGGATTATAATTCTCTTGTTGTCAAGTGTAAGCAATTCTGTATAAACCACAGAAATCTCATTTACAACGCCTTCTTCACCTGCTGCCTCAACATAATCCCCTACCTTAAAGGGTTTGAAAAGCAAAATCATAATTCCCCCTGCAAAGTTTGAAAGAGAACCCTGCAAAGCAAGACCGATTGCAACACCGCAGGATGCAAGCATTGTGATAAATGATGTTGTGGGGATGCCGAGAATAACTGCAATTGTTATAAAGAGAACAACGTACAGCACCACGGAGGAAAAGCTGACCATAAACGAACGAAGACTGTCATCAATTTTATTAAGCTTTTCAGATGTTCTTATCCATTTTCTCAACCACTTGATTGCCTTCATTCCCACAAACAGCAACACCAAAGCACCAAGAAGTTTAAGTCCTGTTGATGTTGCAAGTTCAACGAGGTAATTTATAATTCCCTCAAAATCAATTTTCATTTGTAACACTCCTTCTTTTCATTGTGTATATATTATATATTCACGCAAAAGCAATATCAAGAATTTTTTACCGTTGTTTTTTAATTTTTTATAGAATATAAATGACTTTATCCCTTCCCTTTTTGCTAAAAACGATTCCCCGAATCGTTTTCTTTACGAACATATTTACGACATTTTTATGTACTTTTACGAATTTTTATGCACTTTTTTGTTCTAATCAAATTTTGAAAATAAAAAACAAAAAACCTCGCAAATCCTTATTTATCAAGGAACTACGAGGTTTTTCTATTGGTGATCCACCGGAGATTCGAACTCCGGACACCTTGATTAAAAGTCAAGTGCTCTGCCAACTGAGCTAGTGGATCAAATATTCCCGATTTTTATCGGGATTTAATTATGCAAAAATCATTACAACAACTGAAACAAGAACAATTACAGCGAATGCTGCAACAAGAATCTTTGTAAGGAAAGACTTCTTAGCCTCATCTGTTCTGCTCTTATTCTTACCGAAGAATGAGTCTGAAGAGCCACCTGAAATGGCACCTGAAAGACCTTGCTGATTACCTTCCTGCATAAGGATAAGAACAACAATAACAATTGATAATACAATAAGTGCTACACCAAATACTACGTGATACCATGCCATACCGTGTACACCTCCAAGCCATATAATTTTAACAGCCTTGATATTCTAACACAGTCATATTAAAATTGCAAGTGTTTTTTTAAAAAAAATGACATTTTTTTCAATGAATTTTACGACACTCATTTCATATAATATTTTTGCAGACAGCAGGATTTTTAATTTGCGTTTGTGAAGCTGTCTGCACCGACCGTTATGTGCGGTCGGTTTTGTTTTTTATGAAGGGTCTATTGATTTGATAAAGGGATTATTCGCTTTGTTCAGAATGACAAATAAACAATTGGAGTTTGTCCGGAGGATTAAGTGATGTGACCTTGCCTTCCTCTGACGAGGGAGGTGGCACGAGCATAGCGAGTGACGGAGGGAGAGATAGGTTTATTGTTCGCTAAATCTCTCCCTCAGTCTCACTTCGT